>JAHJSR010000088.1 GCA_018830085.1 Patescibacteria group bacterium | reverse complement strand
TAATTGTAAATCATGTACGGCGGTTTGTTCTCAATTAGCGGCCTCGGGTCAATTAAAAGACGCGAAACCTGATTTTTTTAATTTGCCTTTTAATGCCAGCGGTTGTACAGAATCGCTTTCTGATTATGAAGGGACTTCTGCGGTTGCCAGAGGTGGTGATTATGATGTAAAGCAACGTGTGGCCGAGCATCAGGATATGTTTTGTTTTACTCAGGCTGAGTGTGCATTGGCTGCTGGGGATCCTGGTAATTTTAAACCCGGGCATGGATGTCCAAATAAAGGTAATGAGCCACGCGGTTATTGCAGGGCTCCTGATCCAAATATTCAATTACAAAATCCAATTGCTGGTGTTAAAACGATTAAAGATTTGCGTAGTTTTATTGCCTTGATGTTTAACGTGGCGATGGGGTTGATAATTATTACTGCAGCAATTTTCTTTGTTTGGGGTGGTTTTAAATACATGCTTTCCGGTGTTACTAAAGAAATTCAGACAGCCAAAGAGACTATGGTTAATTCTGTTATTGGCATGGTTTTGGGTTTGAGTGCTTATGCAATACTAGCCAATGTTGCTCCCAATACAATAAATTTGCAGACTTTTGATATAGACATGATTAATAAGTTAAATTTTTATAATGTTGTTTATTGTAGAGATATTGTGCCAACGCCTAAATTTGCTGATGCTGGTCCACCGACAGAGCCGAAGCCTTTTTCCACAACAAATGCGTCTGGGTTTCCGCTAACCATCGATAAAACAAAATGCGGTACAGAATATTTTATCGAGGGTTCTGATTCGCAGGCTGTATGTATGGGTCAATCCTGCGAAGATGGCGGCATGTGTATTGCTTGTTCCGCTGGTTTGGCGAGTGGATGTAAAACAACATCTGCGCATGAATATCGTTGTTCTGATTGTAAAATTGGTGGCAATGTTGTAGCACAAGAAAGATGGAAACCTGATACGGTTTGGTATTTTTTGTTTTGTGATAAGGGAAGTGGAGATGATTATGATATTAAGCTTGAATCAATGGCAGAGTTTGAATTTCATTTGAGTGATGACAGCAAGACATCTAGCTCTGGATCTTCTGGTTATGTTACTGCTGTTTGTGTGTCTGATAAAAAAGGACCGGGCAAGGCGGCTTTTAAAATGACAGTGCCAGAAGTACGTAACTTTTTTGATGTTCAGTGTAAGGATATGACTGGCCCCACTTCTAATAGAGGAATGTTGATGTTGGCGTTTATTGATCAGGAAATCACTACGGATATATCTGGAGTAGAAGCGGCTTTGGATAATAAATCAGATATTATGACGGGGTTGAATTGCGGACTAGGAGTGGGTGGTCCACCTTTGTGCGCTTTGTCATTGTTATATTCATCACAACAGGACAACTTTTATTTTCCGATGAATAAAAACATGTGTAATACAAATATATTTCAAACATCTGTACCGTTTAATCAACAATTGATGCGTGCTATTGCCGGATCAGAAAAAAATACAATGAGGGATATTATGAGGACAATGTATAAATCAAAAACAGATGATAAAGATATATATAAAGATATAGTGTCTCAAGCTTGGACTCCAGAGGAGACGGTAAAGTTGATAGAGCAAGGGATGTCCCAAAGTTGTGGTTTTTCGGCGAGTCATTCCGGTGAAACCACTAAGCTAATTGCAGAATAATTGTAACAATAAAGAAGCCGGCAGGAGTTTTGCGACATGATGATGCGACACTTGCCGGTTTTTAATATTTGTGATAGTCTGGGGAACAATCTGTCCCCGCCTGTAGGGACGTAAAGAACTGAGAAACATGAGCGCAAAAAAATCCACGCAAAAAAAGTTGCATGATTGTATAAGTGTAAAAGGGGCGCGGGTTCACAATCTGAAAAATGTTTCACTGGATTTGCCAAAAAACAAATTGGTTTTAATGACTGGCTTATCAGGATCCGGTAAATCTTCCTTAGCTTTTGATACAATTCATGCTGAAGGACAAAGACGTTATATGGAAAGCCTTTCATCGTATGCAAGGCAATTTTTAGAGTTACAAGATAAGCCGGACGTTGATGAACTCTTAGGTCTTTCTCCAACTGTAGCGATTGATCAGAAATCATCATCACATAATCCTAGATCCACGGTTGGTACGATTACGGAAATTTATGATTTTTTAAGGTTGTTATATGCCAGGGCTGGAAGGGTTCATTGTCCTCATTGCGGAGCTTCGGTAAATAAGCAATCACAAGAAGAGATTGGTGAAAAGATTTTAGAAATGTCTAAAGGATCTGATGTTATTGTTTTGGCACCAATGGTTAGAGCGCAAAAAGGTGAGCATAAGGTTGTTTTGCAGGGTGCTGATAATGCCGGTTACCGTGAGGTTCGTTATGATGGGATGTTAGTTGATATTGATGAGCTATTACATACAAGGTTGGATAAAACGAAACCACACGATGTAGAAGTTTTGGTTACAAGGTTATTAAAGGGTAATAGCATGATTTACTCCGCTTTTGCGGAAACTTTAAAGGCAGCCTTAGATTTGGGTAATGGAATGGTTGTTGCGGTTGGTGAAGATTCTGGTGAAGAAGTTTTATTTTCGGAAGCTTTGTTTTGTGGAACATGTAATATTTCATTACCGCAAATTGAACCAAGATTGTTTTCATTTAATTCTCCAAATGGTGCATGTCCCGCTTGCACGGGTTTGGGCACTAAATTGGTTTTGGATGTTGATTTGGTAATGCCGAATAAACGTTTAACAATTGCGCAAGGAGCAATAAAGCCATGGACTAGAATTGCAGGTAATCAAACCTCCTACTTTAAATTATTGGAAGTTGTAGGACGTAAGTATGGTTTTTCTATACATCAAGAAGTTGGTCAAATTACATCAAAGGCAATGAAGGTTTTATTGGATGGTACTGGTGAAGAGGAATATGATGTTGATGGCAAGGTGATGAAGTTTAGCGGAATTTTGGCTATGCTGGAGGACAAGTATCGTACGACTGATTCAGATTATGTACAGAAGGAAATTGAAACTTATATGAGGGTTTTGATCTGTCCGGATTGTAATGCGCGTAGATTGAATAAAACCGCATTAGGTGTATTGGTTGCAGGTAAAAATATAGCGGATGTGGTTGCATATTCATTGGATGAAGCTTTAACGCATTTTGAATCAATGGGTGCTGGAGTACCAGCCAAGGCTAAGGCAAGTAAGATCTCTAGAGCTAAAAAAGAAAATAAGGCCGATCCGCTTGGATTTAATGAGCAAGAGAGATTGGTTGCTAATCAGGTCATTCCAGAAGTAAAACGCCGTTTAGTAAATCTTATTGATGTTGGTTTGGGTTATTTAACACTTGATAGAAGCGCAATTTCTTTATCGGGTGGTGAATCGCAACGTGTTCGATTGGCTGCTCAGTTGGGTTCTGAGCTTTCGGGTGTTATTTATATTTTGGATGAACCGTCAATTGGTTTGCATCAAAGAGATAATGAGAGGTTGATTGGGACAATGCGTCGTTTAAGAGATATTGGAAATACAGTAATCGTTGTAGAACATGATGAAGCTGTTATGCAGGCAGCTGATTATATTGTTGATATAGGCCCTGGTGCCGGGGAATATGGTGGTGAGGTTGTGGCGGCAGGAACATTAGCTGAGGTTAAGAAAAACAAAGAGTCGATTACGGGTGCGTATTTAAGCGGTAAAAAGAAAATTGAAGTACCTAAAAAGAGACGCAAGGGTAACGGCAAATTTTTAACCATAAAAGGAGCAAACGAATATAATCTTAAAAAAGTAGATTTTAAATTGCCATTAGGTAAATTGGTGTGTGTTTCTGGTGTATCGGGTTCTGGTAAATCAACATTAGTCCTTGATATTTTGGGTAGGGCATTATCAGCACATTTTTATCATGCAAAAGATGTACCCGGTGAACATGAAAAGATAGAAGGAATTGAAAATCTGGATAAAATAGTTTCTGTGGATCAGTCTCCAATAGGCAGAACTCCACGTTCTAATCCAGCGACATATACGGGAGTATTTACAGGTATTAGAGATCTGTTTACTAATATTCCGGAAGCTAAAATGCGTGGTTATGACGCTGGTAAGTTTTCGTTTAATGTAAAGGGTGGTGGTCGTTGTGAAGCTTGCGGTGGTGACGGTTACACAAAAATTGAAATGCAATTTTTATCTGATGTATATGCAGAGTGCTCTGAATGTCATGGTAAGCGTTATAATGCTGAGGCGTTAGAAATTCATTACCGTGGAAAAAATATAGCAGATGTATTGGATATGACCGTAGAAGAGGCAAGACGCTTTTTTGTAGATCAGCCACTTATTTATGAAAAGTTATCAGTATTAAATGAAGTTGGATTGGGTTATATTCGTTTGGGTCAACCGGCCACTACCTTATCCGGTGGTGAAGCACAACGTGTTAAGTTGGCAACCGAACTTTCTCGTCGTGCTACAGGAAAAACATTATATATTCTTGATGAACCAACAACTGGTTTGCATTTTGATGATATTCAGAGACTTTTGCAGGTTTTAAATGCCTTGGTTGATAAGGGGAATACTGTTTTGGTTATTGAGCATAATTTAGATGTAGCAAAATCAGCTGATTGGGTTATTGATATGGGCCCAGAAGGTGGAGCTAAGGGCGGTGAAATAGTTGCTCAAGGTACGCCTGAGGAGGTTGCTAAGAATAAAAAGAGTTTAACGGGTAAATATTTAAAAGAAGTTCTTTAAAAGGATGAGTTGGTAATACTAAAAAACTGCCTATGAGGCAGTTTTTTGTTCTTCGGTTTCAGTTGTTTGAATATCTGATTCAGTTTCTTTTGGAGCTTCTTCTGGTTCGGTTGGTTCTGGCGTTTTTGCTTCTGGTTCATTTTCGATTTTTGGAGCTTCTTCTTCTTGTTTAGCTCTTAGTTTTGGTACTATTTCTTTAAGTTTCTTTTTAGAGCTTCTGAGGAAGTTTAATACTTTGCGGCGTGTTTTGCCTTGGCTGACTAGTTCAATTTTATCTATAGCTGGTAACTCTAAGGGGAAGATTTTTTCAACGCCAACATTATTGCTGACTTTGCGAACAGTCATGGTTTTGTGGTTTTTAGAGCCACGCACATTAAGAACCAAGCCTTCAAAGACCTGAATACGTTCTTTTTCTTCACCTTTGGGGTTCTTTTCGCGAATTTTTTGGTGTACGCGAATTTTCATCCCTGATTTGATGTCTGCGGCCAAGATGACCGGTAAGTTTTGGGCTGCCATATAAGTGCGGGAATAATACCTAAACAAGAGGAAAACGTCAAGATTTAGCTTTAATGAGCTTGGATAAGCCCTTTTCGGCTTGAGTGATAGATTGATCCAAATGCCCGTTTTTATTGATAATAATAAGATCAGCAAGCTTTTCGACCTTGATATCGTTGTTAATTTTACTTAATCGCAGTTTGGTTTGTTCTTTGTTTAATTTTCGTTCTTTGAGCCTTTCGAGAAGTTCTTTGCGATCGGTTTTGATATAGACGATCAAAGAGTTTGGAAATGATTTTTGAAATTTTTTTACACCCTTAATATCGCCTATAACAAGCAGTGAAGGTATTTTAGCTTTTTGCGCTTTAGTAATATCTGCTAGTTTGTTGCCGTAATAGGTTTTAAATGAAATTGCCCATTCAAAAAATTCCCCTTTATTAATGGCTTGTTCAAATTGTTTTTTAGTCAAAAAATGATAATCACGACCATCTTTTTCATTGGTGCGTTTAGGGCGACTGGTGCAAGTTGTAAAACGTTTGAGTTTTATGTTTTTACTTTTTAGTAAATTTTCCGCAATAGTTGTTTTTCCGGCACCACTGGGACCAGCGATTATAATTAATGGCGTGGACATAGTTTAGTATTTATTTTTTACTTTTCTTGAGTTTTTCTTCTATTAGTTTAGCAAAAGCCGGGTCTGGCTCCAAGTTGAATACCATTGGTTCGTTGTTTTTAGGGTCGTTGAACTGCAACTTTATGCTTTGCAACATAAGTCGAGGAGCGGGAATATTTTTGTATTTTTTGATTGTATAAAGTTTATCACCTATGACGGGACAGCTTAGGGCATGAAAGTGGGCGCGGATTTGGTGAGTACGACCAGATATAATTTCTGCTTCTATTAATGATGCTGTTATGAATGATTGCAAGACCGTGTAGTGAGTCCAAGCTATTTTACCTTCCAATTCTTGCGATGGGCGAGCGGCCATGCGTGGCTTGGTTTTTGATCTAGCTATACGGAATTTTATTTCACCTTCGTTTAACGGGGGATGATTATAAGTTAAGAGTAGATATTTTTTGCTGGTTTGATGTTCTGCAAATTGTTTTTTGAGAAAATCAAAAGATTTTTGGTTACGAGCAATAACCATGAGTCCGCTTACTTCTTTATCCAGACGATGGACTATGCCTGGGCGTGATGGATCTTCTCCAATTTTGGCAATTTTTGGGTCATAATCTAGGATTAGATCAATTAAAGTTATGCCTTTATGAACTTGATCCGGATGTACTAAAAGACCTGCTGGTTTGTTTATTACAATCCAATCAGTTGATTTTTCTATGATTATATCTTTAAGCTTTGGCCATTTTTTATCCTTTTTTTCTATTTTCTTTTTGGCTTCTTGAGTTTGAGTGTCTTGAGGAATAAGTTCTACTTCATCACCTGGTTTGAGAAACATGTGTACTGAGGCTTTTTTACCATTTACAAAACCTGAGCCTTTTTTTAACTCTTTGGCCACAGCACTTCTGGTTGCGTGTGGGATTTGCTCTGTTAAAAAGTTATCCAGTCTTTTTTTAGCGTCTTGTTCTTGGGCGATCCATTTTTGTGTCATATGTGTTTAAGCATAGCTTATTATTATAAAAGTAAAAAGCCCTGTTGGGCTGCTGGGAGTGACGCGAGTGCTAGCGCACTCTAGAGTTTGATTTCATATCCTTTGGATCGGATGCGTTCACCGAAGGATGCGCCAAAGGTTTTTTTGTCTTTGGGAGGCACGAAGCTGTTCAATGGTGGTTCGCCATATACATGGATTTGTTCTTTGAGAGCACCGTGATCGCGCTTAGCAGCTTCGATGATATCTTGATGTGATGCTCTGTCGGTTGATTTTCTATCGGCCATCTTGCATAACTCCTGGTTCGTGCCCCTGATTACCAGTGGGTCTCGTCAAAGCGAGCCAAGTAAGTACAAAGAACAATATTTTTCAGCATAAGCCATTTTTGTCAGTTGGTCAATGATAAGCTTTTGTAATTGCGATTTTTTAGCTAAAATAAGCAAAAAAATTAATGTAGGTAAAATATTTTTGAAAAAATATATAAGGTTAACATGTATTGATAATAATGTCAAGCCACTTTACATAAAAATAAAATCCCGTTTTAGGGATTAAGGGAGGCTTGCTGACGAGTTAGCGCATAAATCGCATAAGCGCAGCGCAGTAGAAAATTCATGCCATGTTTATAATTAATGTCATAATCGGCAGCCGGAAAATTGTGAATCTTTTTCTCCATAAGGAGCTTGTAAGCCGCCATCCAACGGTAAATGTTAGATAGTTCGGATGAATTCGATAGATATAGGAGAGCTCTAGAGGCCTGTGGAACATCAACTTCTGGCAGAGCCCGCCTAAAAGCTTGGTGGCCATGAATCAAAATAGACGTTAAGGTGTCGATGAATAGCCTGTCAGATTCCAGGTCAGGATGATTGTCAAAAAGCTCGTCAATATCTTGGACTAGGTTGGGGTATGCGTTCCCAACAAAAGTCCTGAAATTACTAGCCATATCTACCTCACTTTCAGATTGATATAAGAGCATATTATTTATTGTGACTTTTGTCAAGATTGTGATGTTGGTTTACAATGTTTGTTATATGAAAGAACCAATGATGCCACTCCATAAAGATACATTATCTTATGGTGATAAAAATAGATCTCCGTTTGTAGATCAACCTAAAAGTGAATATCCAGAAACTTTAAGGGGTGTTGATGATAAAACCAAGCGTGAGAAGGTTGCTGATAAGACAGAAAAAATGATAGCCTTGATGGATGCTTACACTAGAGGTGATTTAACCCAAGACCAAATGGAAACTACCTTAAAGAATATGGGCATAGAAGGTATGAAGGCTCCTGATCATGACAATGTGGTGCAAGAATATAATGCAAGAATAGAGGCGATTGATGATGATGAAATTTTAGGTGATGCTTTAAAAGATACAGCAAAAGAGATTGCATTTTATCAATTTTTACAAGCAAGGGGGGCAAGAGGTACGGATGAGATGAGGGATGATTTAATACAGGATTTGGCGAATAACAAAACAATTAAAGCAAGTATAAGATCAATGATTCAAGCGGGAGTTGATGAAACTCGGGCTGTTGATGGTATTATTGAAAATTTGATTCAAGACTTAGGTGTTAGTGATAAAAATGTGACAATGGTTGCAGCTGCAGTAAGAAGGTCCTATAATACTCTCAAAAATGTAGCTTAAAATTTAAATAATAAATAAAAAGAGCCTTATGGCTCTTTTTATGGTGGGCGCGGTAGGGATCGAACCTACGACCAAATGTGTATAAGACATCTGCTCTACCACTGAGCTACGCGCCCTTACTGTTATTTTGCTTAAACTGTAATGAGCAATAGAATAACCGAAAGTGTGGTTTTTTGCAAGGCTATAATAATGTTTAGTTTATAGTTTTATTGATTTATTAATGGTTTTGGATGTAATCCAGCTCCAACGTACTATGGGGTCATTTTTAGAGGCGTTTATTACATATTCTCTGGCAATTGGATCTGATGTGTAGCCCGAGCCAAGTGGAAGAGAGCTTGATTGTTCTAACTCTTTAAGTATTTGGTCACGTTTGACTTTGGCTATTATGCTAGCAGCTCCAACATGTCTGTGCTTTGCGTCGGCGTGATTTTGAGCATTTAAAGTATCAAGGTTTTGCCAAGCTGATAGTTTGGAAAGGATTGTGCGGAATTTTAGTAAATTTTTTACGGGTGCATCAACCATGATTTGAGATGGTGATTTTGAGTGGGCTAATTGAAATTCAGATATTAATTTACTCATGTATTTTATTTCCAATCCGTTGAGGTTGATTTGTTTATTATTTACGGCTAAGTCGATTTCTGGTGGGTGAATGATCGCGACACTGTACCAACAACGATTCATTAGAGCTTGAGCTATATGCTCTCGTTTTTTTAGAGGAACTTTTTTACTGTCCGTTACATTGTGTTTAATGCACCAAGCGATATCGCGTTTGGTTAATGCGCAAATAGCGATTACAAGGGGACCTAAAACAGGGCCACGTCCAGCTTCATCGATACCAGCAAAACGATGCTCATGTGGTAGTGATAGTTTGCGTGCAGGCCGTATTCCAAGCGTCTTACTCATAAAACCTACAAAAGCTTTTTTGTATATTGTTTTAAAATTTCAAAACCGCGGTTAAGCACTTCTTGGTCATTTAAATCAAGATTAAAATATTTTTTTAATAATTCATGATCGTTTTGTGATCCGCCGGCTGATAAAAAATCATTAAATTGTTTTGTAAATTCAATGGGATTTTCTTTATGCATCTGAAAAAGTGTGAAAACAATTAAAAGACTGACAGCATATGAATAACAATAAAAAGGATGGAAAAACATATGGCTGATTCTTGCCCAGTTCCATCGCTCTATATCAGGAAAAGATATAGAGCCCTTGCCAAGTTCGCGTCTTAAATTAATCCATTGTTCAGCTAGCCAGCTGGGAGTAAGTGATTGTATGGAAGCTTGAGTATAGGCTTTGAATTCAAATTCAGTGTAAAGAGTTTGTTGAAAAATTGCGTTCATTGCTCTTGATAAAAATTGTGCCAATTCAAATTTGTATATTTGAGGTTCGTGTTTTTCTAAATAATTTAGTAGTAAGAGCTCGGAGAATTGTGATGCTGTTTCACAGGCTATGTAGCCGGCATGTTGTTGTAGGATGCTTTGTTTTTTTGCCAAAGAATCATGAATACCATGTCCTAATTCATGAGCAAGTGTGTTGATGCTAGAGAGATTATTTTGATAATTTGTTAAGAGGTAAGGATGTACAACTGTTGGCATACAGTATGCCCCGGTGTTTTTTCTGGGCAACGGTTCGGCATGTATCCAGTTGTTGGTGAAAAAATTATTGGCAATTTTAGAGAAATCCGTGTTTAAATCTTTAAAAGCGGTTAATATCATTTCCTTACCTTGATTCCAAGAAAAATTTTGATCAATACTTTGTGGCAATGGTGCAATTACGTCAGATGCTGTTAGCATTGGCACTCCTAACTCTTTAGCCTTCCAAGTGTAAAATTCAGTAAAAATGGATTGGTATTTTTTTGCGCTGGAAAAAAGATTGGGAATTAAGCCTGTGGGAATATCATCGCGGTCAGAGATGTATGAGAGAATATCTGGATAAGATCGGATTTGATATTCACTGCGAATATTACGGTTTTGATTTATATATATGAAGCTAAGAGTTTCGTATTCTTTTTCAAATCCAAGACAACGGCTTTGATAGGCCTTGGTACGAATATCGGTATTTTTACTTTCGAGATATTTGTTTATTGTAGATTCGTTGAGATTAATGCTTTTATCATCTATTTTTATATCAGGATAAGGAATTCGTGTAGAAATTTGGTTTTGAAGTTGTGACCAAGCTTGACGTTCGCGGTATAGAGTTTGAATTAATATTTTTTCTTCATCTTCGGGCAATGTGTGTGCTTTTTGGCGTCTGGTATTACGTATGAATTCAGCATACTGATCTTTAACAAGTTGATGGCTGTAAAGTTTATTAGCGTCATCATCACTTAGGTCAATAATAAAATTAGACAAGAAAGATAGACTTGCTGAAATTGTTGTAATTTTTTCATCGATTGAGTTTTGTAGCGCGATCGCATCTTCGTTGGATGTGTCTTGGTCGCCAACCATTCGAGCGTATGTTTGTAAACGATTATCTATTTCTACGAGTTGTTTATATTGTTCAAGAGTATTTACCCATAGATCAATATCTGCAGGTGATTGTTTTAATGCAGATTTACTGAGGGCGATGGCATTAGCGATTTTTTGGCAGTCGTTAATATCAATGTTGATTTTTGGGTCATTTATATCTGAATACAAATCAGATAAATCCCATCGAGGCGCATCTATGGGTTGATTAACCATATTTAACTATTATTCTTTTGATTTTTTAGAACGATTGACTAAGACACCGATTAAAATACCAGCAAGTAATAGCGCCACGCCACCTAAAATTGTTTCAGTTATTGATAGACCTTGATCATCTTCTTGATTAGCGGCAAGTTTTGGTTGTCCCATTTCATTGGTATCCAAAATGACTTTTTCGGTTGATGTTGCGATTATATCTTCTTGATGGTCTGGTAATTCTTGAGTTGTTGTTACACTTGGTTCTGTGGTTGGTTCGGCTGGACTAGAGGTCGTTGCATCTTCTTGTGCCACAGGTGTATTGGGGACTAATACCACAATATCTCCAGAACTTGATTCTCGATTTAAGGAATCTTTGGAAAGAATTTGTAAATGTATAGATCCAGGATTTGCTGGTATGACCATGCTATGTTCGTTGACCAAGTTTTTATCTTCTAGTGATTTGGTGTAAGTACTTGATTCACCGTATTCAACTTTACTGGTTGCTTTGCTGTTTGTTGTCCAGCTTACTAATAATAGAGAATTATCGGCAGACATTTGAATATTGGAAATTGTAGGACCTTTTAATAGTTCTGGTGGGATTTTGATATCTGGCAAGGGAATTGGTTTTAGTTTGTTTATCCAATCATCGTTTAGAGTTAGTTCAGGAATTGCTGGCAGTGCGGCTGGATCAATTACCGGTAATGGCATTTTTGCACTAGGAGTGTTGATTATGGGCAGAGCTGCACTTACAGGCATTGTGGTAATAAATAGCGCTAAAGCTAAAATGCTTGTGTATATTAAGGATTTTTTCATATAAAATTTAGTAAATTTCTTATGGCTTTACTTTAGCACGCAGATTATAAAAGGCAAACTGTTGTTTATGGTCTTGCATCGGGTTTTGTGTTTTAGATGTTTGTGGGATATTGCTTATTGATTATCCGTATTATATAGTTAAATTCTATGTCAGGGATATTAGTATTTGGTAACGGATGGATTGGTAACAAATTCATCGAACGTTATCCTGAGAAAGCTAGGCTTTCTATGGTTTTTATTGAAAAGCCACAAGATTTGGCTGATGTATTGGATAATGAGGAACCGGATGCGGTTTTAAATTGCGCGGGGCTTACTGGTACGCCAAATGTAGATTGGTGTGAGACGCATCAATTAGAAACAGCAATGGCAAACACGTGGTTGCCAATTATGATGGCCAATGAATGTGCCAAAAGAGGCATACATTTTACGCACCTCTCAAGTGGCTGTCAGTTTTATGGCGAATCTCCTGATCCAAGAGGTTGGTTGGAGACTGATTTTCCTAATCCGGCAGCTTATTATTCTAAAACAAAGGCGGCGACTGATTTTGTTCTCGGCGATTTGGATAATGTGGCCATTATTCGTCTTAGATTGCCCGTTGATCCAACTCCGGGACCTAAAAATTCGATTACAAAATTAGTTTCTTATCCAAAAGTAATCGATGTATCAAATTCTTTAACGGTTATTGAAGATCTTTTAGAAGTAATGGATAAGGTAATCGAAAAACGTGCTCAAGGGATATTTCATGCTGTAAATCCACAGCCTTTAGTATATCGTGATTTGATGAAATGGTATGAAGAAATAGTTGATCCAAATCATACAAATGAATGGATTAATGAGGAGGAGCTTGTAGGGGGTGGGTTGACCGCAAAAAAGCGATCAACAAATATTTTGCAAAATACAAGATTGCCAGAAATTGGAATATTAATGAGACCAACAGAAGAGGCGGTAAAAGATTTGTTAAAAAAATACGCGGAAAAATTAAATAAAGTTCAGCAGTAGTTTTTGTTGTAAATTAATTTATGAAGTATTTTTTAAGTATTGTTTTTATAATATTGTTCGCAAGTGGATGCGGTCAAAAGATTGTGGTTGTTGATGATGGCCAGGAAATTCAAGTGCAAGAAAGATATGAGGGTAATGTTGGTGATTATTGTGAATCTAATGATGAATGCAGAACGCCTTTTGACTATTTGATAAGGTCTAATTGTCCATTTGTTTCTGCGTGTATAGAAAATACATGCAAAGTGGTTTGTCCTTTGTTTTATCATGATTTAAATCCAGAAATTAGCCAGAGCCATATAACAATGTGTAAGGAAGATGATGATTGTGATTGTAGTGAAAGAGGCGAGTTGTCACTTGGATGTAAATGTTTGGATGATAAATGTGTTTCGGTTGAAGGAGAATAGATTAAATAAAGAAAATAGTTAATAAAAAATAAGACCGACTGGTTAGGTCGGTGGAGAAGGAAGGAGCGCACAGGAGGCGTGGCTAGATTTTTTGACGCTTGAGGAACTCGAGTCCTTCGGGTGTACCGAGTGCGGGATAGCCCATGCGACGAAGCTGTTGCAGTACGACGGGCGTAGTGACGCCATCAAGTATTTTCAAAGTTTCTTTCAGAAACGTTTGTACATCCCCCCCGCGGTGCTTGTTACAGAAGTGGTCGAATTCGAGTTCCATGGGGTTGAGTTTTTTGGCTGCGCTCATGATTTGCTCCTCCCGTATCTTTCTCGGGTCTCGGCCAAGGTGGCCGGGGAGTGTTGGTCAAGAAAGTTTTCGGCGAATTGGAGGAAGGAGAATTCTCCTTCAAGATCAAGAAAGTAGTCACGGCCCTCACGTGGGGTGCTGCCGATGAGCATGTGATAAAGTTCACAGCACATCAGCTTTTCTTTTCCGTGATGAGCTTCTGCTAGTTTGACGAATTCAACGAGCTGTCCCAAAAAGATCAGATCGTGATTTTCATCGTCCATGATTGCGCTGTAAAGCGCATAACAGTAACGCAGTATGTTGTCTCTGTCCAAAGGTCTCTCCTTATAATCTGCCATGAGTTGTTAAGTTTGTAAACCATAAGCTTAAGGAACGAGGGTTATTGATATCATAAATTGGCATTTAAGTCAATACTTGATGAGTACTTGTTAGTTGCGTAAAATGC
>JAHJSR010000087.1 GCA_018830085.1 Patescibacteria group bacterium | reverse complement strand
CGATGGCGCTGCTGATTGCAAGATAGAAATATCTGCAAACTCTGAGGCTGATTGTACAAAATACGATAATGATCCTGAGGCGATGGCAAGTGCGCTAGGTCTATCTTCTTCGGCTTTGAATTTTGTGAATGTTAGTGGATATTGTTTGTATGATGAGTCGGGCTCGGGAGGAATAACGATTCAAGATGTGCAACAGCAAGCTCAAGAAACTTCGGCCGGCACGGCTCAAGCTGCGCCCACGGTGGGCTCTGGTGGTTCGTTGGTTGGCACTACGGGCATCCAGTCCGTTGGTTGTGAAGAAACAGGGGACTGTACTATTGAGCAAATTATTCAAAAAGGAGTTTATTTCGCTCAATTTATAATGGGTCTTTCGGGTGCTCTCTTTTTAATCGTATTCATCTACGGCGGAGCGCTGTACATTTTATCATTTGGCAGATCCGAATGGGTGAATAAAGGACAAAAAGCCATGGTTCAAGCAGCTATCGGCATTGTATTCGTCATGGGCGCCTGGACTATCGTTTGGTATGTCGCTCAATCATTAGGTTATACAGGATAAAATTATGACAAAATTTTTTACTAATATATTTTCAGTTCTAGTGGCATTCTGTTTAATGTTGGGTTTTTCTGCAAATCAAGTTCATGCAGAAGTTAATCAACAGGAATTACAAACTTTATTTTCTAGTGCCTCTTCAGCATTGAGCCAGATGGATACATTAAAATCCGAAATAGGAGCTTTGGTAGATGAAGTTAGTGCAGCCGGAACCCCAACCGCAGCCAAACCAAAAGCCGATCAGGTAATCTCCAAGTCCTTGGAGGCTATCGGCAAAGCAAAAACTTTGTCAGATTCACTCAACCAAATAGCCGCAAAATTAAAATCAGCCGGCGGAGCCGAAGCTCAAAAGGGCACGCAATTAGAACAGACTGTCGATGCAGCTCTACTTGTATTTAATGGAGCAGAGAAAAAAGTAACTGATGCAAAAAGTAATCTTGATAATAGCCAGGCGGCATTAACTAAAGGCGACATCGAAACTGCCGCAAATACTGCTTATGAGGCTGTAAATGCTTCCGCTGGAATGGCAAATGATATTTTGCAGAGTGCTGCTACATTGGCAGGTGTCGAAACCCAAGCTGCTACTGATGGCACGACGTCAGGATCTGCCACAACCGGCCCGGCACCTCAGGGTGAAACATTTGAATTAAACAATCCTCTAAAAACAACATCCATTCCTCAGATATTGGGAAATGTCATCAGTATGTTTTTAGGTATAGTTGGTGCTTTAGCCTTAGCTGCTTTTGTTTACGGTGGAATCATGTACATGACAGCTCGTGGGAGTACCGAACAAGTAAAAAAAGCGGTTGATACAATCAAGTCAGCGGTGATTGGTCTTTTGATAATCGCTTTTTCCTATACCATCACAAATAGTTTTATAAAAATTTGGACAACCAACCCGATTCCAGGAACCGTTGAAAGAGCTCCCGCGATATCCGAAACTACTCAGGCTGACGAAGAGGCACAGCAGTTGCAGACTACGGTTCAAGGTCAGGCTGAGGCCGATGCTGCTGCTCAAGAACAGGGCAAAACATATGCAGAACAAGCTGCTGAAGATACAAAACACTGGGCAGAGCAATTTGGTTGTGATTATTTTATTAAAAAACAAGACCCAAACACATTACTGAGTTTTTCTTGTATGGATACCGCTGGACTAAGCAATCAATATGTTTGCTATAAACTAAACCCTGATCCATGCGGAACTGCACAAGCCTGTTGTGCTAAAAATTATTAATTTATGTCTAGCTTCATAAAAACAAATTTATCAGTAGCAGGTATTCTTGGATTTATATTTGCTTCATTTGTATTTTTTACAAATCAAGTAAATGCCGAATCATGTGCTGATATCGGGGGAGCCTTGTGTCAGCCCGGTACGGCCTGTCCTTCTGGATCATTACCCGCATTCCCACTTACGCCGTGTGGCTCAGGTGAAATTTGTTGTATCCAAACTGTACAACAAAATACCTGCAGCAGTTCTTGTGTGCCAGCAAACCAATGTCAGACACAAGGCTCAGGTACTTGTGTGAGTCCAGCTGGGACGGTCTGTTGTGATCAAATTATTCAAACACAATCAGGGGGCAATGATTGTCAGGATGCTTGTGTCGCTGCTGATCAGTGTCAAACTATTGGTAAAAATATAGCCGGAAATGCTGAGGGTACCTGCACAAACCCGGCAGGCTCGGTTTGTTGTGCAGTTGTCAAGGAACCCGAAATAGTTACTCCAGAAGGCTATGCTTCTGGCACGGTTGATACGGGCGTTGCTGGCACTGGTGGCGCGGCTACTCAATTACCAAAATCAACAGCAGCTGACATGTGTATTGAACCAAGGAGTGGTACATTGTTCCCATGCCCCTTGGGTCAAGGTGCATCCATAACAGATATTATCGCCAGAATAATTTCCTGGACACTCGGCATAGTCGGCGCGCTCTTTTTATTGATGTTTATCTGGGGCGGAATGCTGTACATAATGGCCGGCGAAAGCTCTGATAATGCTGCTAAAGGCCGAAAGACTCTGGTAAATGCGGTAATAGGTATTATTATAATCGTATTTTCTTACATTTTTCTGAACTGGATTTTAACCACAATAGGTCAAACTGGTGTCTAATATTTTTTTATTATAAAAATCATCCTTTAGTGGATATTGATTATTATTTTATATTGTGGATGTTTTTCTCGACTATTGAGCGGTCTACTGATATAATAAAATCAATCAAATGAAGAAAGGAGGTGTGAATCAATGAAATTAACAAAAACACTGATTGCTTGTGGCATTACTGCAAGCATGTTGGTTCCTTTTGCAGCAATGGCTCAATTAACGGCTAATGACTTGGGTGTCAATGCAGTAGGAAATACAATCAAACTCGGAGAGGGTGATGTACGTGAAACCGCTGGTAATATTATCAATGTAGCCTTAGGCTTCTTGGGTATTATCGCTGTCGTTATCGTTTTAATCGGTGGCTTCAAATACATGATCGCTGGTGGAGACGAAACCAAGACCAAAGAAGCTCGTGGTTGGATCATCTCAGGTATAATCGGTTTGGCAATCATCTTGTCAGGCTGGGCAATAACCAGTTTCGTTATCAATCAATTACTTAAAGCCACGACTCAATAACCTTATTCTTTTGTTTTTAATAGTTATGAATTATCAAAGCGCCAAACAAAAAGCATTGAGCACCATTATTTTGCATCGTAAATGGTTAAATCTTTTAGCCATTGTCGGTATGCTTTTAATTGTTCAACCCGCTTTGACGCAGGCTGCTGGGGTGGATTCCATACAGTCCGGGCTAGGAGAGGCCGCTGGTACAGCTGGTTTAAAAACCAGTCAAGGCAGTTTGCCTGCCATGGCCGGTCTGCTCATTAATAGTGCACTTAGTGTTTTAGGTATTGTCCTCTTGGGTTACCTTTTATATGGTGGCTTTAGATGGATGACTGCCGGTGGTGATTCCGCTCAAGTTGATAAAGCTAAAGCAACCTTGCGTAATGCAGTTATTGGTCTTGTGATCATAGTTGCATCATATGCAATTGCTGATTTCGTTCTCGGAGAATTGCTAAAAGCGACCAGTGGCGGAACGACCAGCGGAGCAATTCCTGCAACAACACCCTAATATCATAACCTAATAAAAAAGAATAAGATTAAAAAAATTATGAAGGCATTTCTGAAAACATGTTATTACTCGACCGCAGCAGGCCTTTTGTCATTGCCATCCGCTGCCTTGGCTGCAGGTGAAAACCCTTTTGATAGGGCAAAGAACCTGACCAATCAAGTGGGGTCAACGGCTTTTGGTTCACAGCAACAAGCTGATTTGCCAACCATGATCGGAAGAATCATTAATATCGCCCTAGGCTTTATTGGAATTCTTTTGCTCGTGTATCTCGTTTATGGTGGTTTTCTTTGGATGACCTCAGGTGGAAGTGATGAGGGCGTCAAGAAAGCGCAAACCATGATCAAGAACGCAGTTATCGGCTTGGTAATCGTGGTCGCAGCATTTGCAATATCAAATTTTGTATTGCTATCGCTTGTCAACGTTACAACCGGATAAGCACTCTCTGCGCAGAGAGACCAATAAAGACCCATTACGGGTCTTTATTGTTTTTGAATGCTATAATTAAATACATGAATTTAAAGAATATTACTGGATTTATTTTGCTCGCCATTCTTGGTCTGGCTTGGTTTTCTTTATTAATCCCCAAGGATTTATTTCCTGACCCCGATGCTTTGTATCATGCAACAATGGCCAAGTTGACCTGGGAACATGGTTTTGTTGATGAACTGACTTGGCTTGATCTAACAACTCTTGGTGAGCATTTTGCTGATCAACATTACTTATTACACCTATTCCAATCTCCTTTTATCGCTTGGTTGGGAATACAGACTGGTTCGCGTTTTACATCGGTCATATTCGCATTGATTGCAGTTCTTGGCATTGCTTATATATTTTATAAACTCAAACTCAAACCTTTTTGGCTTTGGTCGATATTATTAATGTTTACTCAACCTTTTTGTAGTAGGTTGGTTCAGGGCAAAGCGTCGCCATTGGCCATACTCATTTGGTTAATTTTTAGTGGTTCAGTTATTTGGCAGCTAATGAATCAAAATAATCAAGACAAAAAATATTTATCTCAAAAAAAGATTTCTCTGATGATTATTTTTATTAGTGGTTTAGTATTTTCATTAACACATGGGGGTTGGATCTTATTGATTATCACTTCTTTGCTATTAATTTTAGGATCAATTATCTTTAATACTAGTTTTAATAAAGAAAAAATCTTTTTATCTATAAAATTATCACCTTGGTCATCCTTTTTAGCTGTAACTGGTGGAGTACTAACGGGTGTATTTTTACATCCCGATAGAAAAGATTTATTTGATTTTTTATGGATTCAAGTAATACAAATTGGTTTAAAAACACCAGCCAACTTACACATGGGCATGGAGTGGTCATCGGCCACCTTAACAGATGCCATTGGAATCTTTTCTGTTTTTGGATTAATACTCCTGCTTAGTATAGTTGGTATGGTTTTTGCACAAAAAAAACCATTGCCTAAAAATTTAATGTTACCGATTATTTCTTGGGGTTTTGTTTGTGCTTCGTTGCTTGCACTTTCCATCAAAAGTGTTCGTTTTGCCGAATACTTGCAACCAGCTTTGGCACTTTGGGTTGCAATGCTGGCTCAATTTGTTGATTGGAAGAATTTGATGAAAAGTTTTCAATTCGGACAAGGTAAATACTCTAAGTACTATTTTTCTTCTTTGATTATTTTTTGTTTGTTCATAATTTTATTAAACAATAGTTATGGAGCATATACATCATTAAGAAATGCCGAAATTTTTAAAGATGATCAGTATACAACTGCCATGAAAGCCATTAATCAAAAAGCACAAAAAGGTGACCGAGTTTTTCATGCTAGTTGGGATGAATTTCCTGTTTTATTTTCTCAAAATCAAAATCTTAAATACATATCCGGGCTTGATCCAACTTTTTTATATGAAGCATCAACCACACTTTCTGATGATTATGAATCTTTGGTCTTTAATGCAACTTCCAGTACCCAAGCTGATGCTTGGAGCTTGATCCACGACCGCATGAATGCAAAATTTATCATGTTGGATACTAACCGCTGGAAAGATTTACATAAACTTATAGAATCAGATAGTCGTTATGAAAAACTTTTGGAAATAGACGGTGAGGCTGCTTATCAAATTATTGAAAAATAAAACCCCGGTGATCATCTGAGTGGATACATCGGGGTTTGAGGAGTGAGCAGATAGCTCTGTCCGTAGCTGGGAGCGTAGTAGCCGCCGCCCGGATACATGTAGACTTGCGAGCTGAATGCCGCCTGTTGGGCGCAGAACTTGTCCGCGCCCTGTTCGTCGTAGTGGCTGCGCATACAAATGTTGTAGGTGCGCTGCCACGTGTTGTCGATAGGTGACTGGTTGTTGTCGCGCACGTTTTGGAGCGCGATTACACGCTCCTCGCCGCCCGGCAACTTTCCCATCCTGATCTGCTGTTCGCTGTACTCGTCCGCACGGACAGAGTGCGCGCTGATTGGCGTGGAATGGAAACTGGAGACCTCTCTCACCTCGCCATCCAAACCACGGCGGGAGATGCTGGATGAACATCCACACACTACCAACAACAATGCGATTGCAAGTGCAAAGAACTTTCCAAAACTTTTCATGATTTCCTCCCGGCTTTACAGCCTTCATGTCTGGTTTGATACCTTTTTCATACCAGTTTTTTTGCTTTTTGTCAACCCTCCTTTCATCAATTCAAAGAATTCCAGTGCATTAGTTAGAATAATAAATCCCTCAAAGGGATTCCTCCACTTCGGTCGGAATGACAACTCTAACAAACTTAAACCCCCGTACAACATGTACGGGGGTTAAGAAAGCTAAGAAAGTTCAAAGGTTCTACTGGCGGAAACTTTCCGCCAGCTTGAGCCTCGGCACCGTGCAGTGAGTTCCTGCACAGCGCGGCGAAGCGCTTCCGCCATGGTTTCCACCGCCGACACGATCATCATCGTCGACTGGCGGAGCAGGCGGAATTGTAACAACCGGGCCATCCCTGTGATCGCAGTTCTGGTCGACGCCGTCCACGGTCAAGTCTTCCGCATTCGGGTGGACGTCCGTGTTTGTGTCATCACAGTCGAGCGGTCCCATG
>JAHJSR010000009.1 GCA_018830085.1 Patescibacteria group bacterium | reverse complement strand
TTAATTTTTTGATTAAATTTTTCGATTTCTAAGAAAGTGTAGACTTTATCATCAGGGCCATCTTGGTATAGCTGGAGTTGAGAGTGCTGATCCGTTGGTCCTAAAAAAATTATTGGAGTAGGTCCACCAGCCGCGGATGATTTACCTAGTGATTCCGCCCATAATTGTCGCCACCACATACCCATGCCATGCAATGCTTTAGAATAAATCATTAGGACATGCATTGGGCGATTGGAACGTCCATGTGAAACATGCCAGGCAGCGAATTGATCAATGGCATGACTAGTGCCAAAGTGTTTGAGCCAACTATCACGCATTTGAGATGCACCTAGACGAAGCTTTGTAATATCTATGCCGGCCATTTTAAGTGGAAAAAGTCCCACAGCAGTTAAAACCGAAAATCTTCCGCCAATATTTTGCGGTATTGATAGCGTTGCGTAATTATTCTCTCGTGCGAATTCAAGTAAAGCACCTTTTTCAGGATCAGTTGTACACAATATAGCTTTAACGGCTTTTTTGACACCTACGGCTTTTTCTAATCTCTCTTTAGCTAAGAAAAAACTAGCCATGGGTTCTAGAGTTCCACCGGATTTGCTTATTATATTTATGCAGGTTTGTTTCCAAGGAATTTGAGAAAATATGGATTCAATTTCATCTGGATCGGTTGTGTCTCCGGTAAACCAAATTTTAATCTTAGAATCTTGTTTTCTGAGGGCTTCTATGATTGCACGAGCACCTAGATCAGAACCACCAATGCCAATAACAAGGCAGTTTTTAAAGTTTTTAAATTTTTCGTAAGCTTTATTTATCTCTGCTAGATGTGTTTTATTATCAGTAATTGACATCCAGCCCTGCTCATCAGAATCAATTAATTTTATTAGTGTTTTGCGTGCATCAAATATTTCACTTGGATTAATTTTTTGAGAAGCGCTTAATGTGCTGCGCATCCAGGTGTTATTATATGAAAGTTTGGATTTTGAATTTTGTGCTGACATATTATTCTGCAACAGTGCCATCTATAACGGAGCTGTATTCATCACATCCATCACCTTTAACTGTGCAAATTCTGAAAAAGTAAGTTTTACCCGGTGTTAAATCAATCCATGTAAATGCATGAGAATATTGATTTTCTAATTTATGGTAGTATTTGGTTGGGTAAGTAATGTCTTTTGATCCTGACAGCATTACTATAAAACCTTCAGGTGCATCTAAATCGGTTTTCCATGACATATTGAGTTCGCCTGATTCCTCGCCCTGTTCAATATTGATTACAAAATTTTGATTGTCCGAGGTTTTTATTGTGTCAGATGGTTCTTTTTTGGTTCCGTTAGTTGTTAATGTATCTTTTTCAAGGATTTTTTCAGAGCTAGTAGCGGTTAAAGATTCTTCTAAAACTTCATCATCAACGATTGTATCTTTTGTGGTGGTTGCTTGTTCGTCTGTTTCTGTTTTATCCTCTGGCTCGTCTTTTTGATAGCCTTCTGGACACTCACCTCTATAAAAAGCCCAAATTTCACAAGTGATGTTACTTGGCAATTTACAATAACCAGCCATGTTGCCATTTAATGTCTTATTCATTACAAATTCCCCACCCTGTGCTAGACAATATACTGTTGCTGGATTTGATAGAGTAGTATCTTTGGCTAAATCATCGTCATTACTTTTATCATCGTTTGTCGATTGTGTTTGTTCTGTATTTGAGGACGCTTCATTGGCCTGTTCTTTATTTTTGTCACCACCAAACCATCCACATCCGCTAAAAAGCAAGGCGATTATTAATAAGCTGCTAAATTTAAGAAAAAAAGTTGATTTCATATGGTTTTATTGTAGCACGATCAAATAATAACGTTAATCACAAGATGGTTATTTTTTGATTTCTAGATAAATTGGACAGTGATCAGATCCTATAATTTTGGGTGTTATGTAGGCTTTTGATAAGTTGCTTTTAAGGTTTTGACTTACAAAAAAGTAATCAATTCTCCAACCAACATTTCTGGCTCTAGCACCGGTTTTCATGTCCCACCAGGTATAGTTTTCTGGATTTTTATCGAATTCACGAAAAGTATCAATATAACCTTCATAAATTAACCGATCTATCCAAGCTCGTTCCTCTGGTAAAAAACCTGTATTTTTTTCGTTTTGTTTGGGTCTAGCTAAATCAATTTCTTGATGCGCTGTATTTACATCTCCGCAAAAAATGATTTTTTTACCGCGTTTTTTATATGAATTTATCATTTCTAAAAAAGCTTCATAAAAATCAAGTTTGTATGGTACACGTAGACGGTCACGTCCACCATTAGGGAAGTAAACATTGAAAAGTATAAAATTTTCGTACTCAGCCCCTATCACCCTCCCCTCTTTGTTTAAGATGGTTTGTTTAAATTGGGTTATAAATTTTTTTGGTTTAATTTTAGAAAAAATTGCAACTCCGCTATAACCTTTTTTTTCAATTGAACAACTCCAACACGATGCGTATTCATCTGGATGTACTATTTGGTGGGGTAATTGCTCTATATTTGATAATTTAGTTTCTTGTAAGCAGACTATATCGGCGTTTGTTTCCTTAAACCAGTTCATAAAGTCTTTTTTTAACGCAGCGCGAATTCCATTAACATTCCAGGATACAATTTTTATATTTTTAGACATAGTTTTATTATTTTACATGTTCTGAATTAAATAGTCATTTAAAGAATAAGACCGCCTAATGATACAGTCAAAAAGGCGGTCAAAATTGTATTTTACCTTGAGGATACATGTTCAAAAATTTAAAAGCGCCTTCTGTACAGTTATCAAGGCTCTGGAATTCAGCTGTAATCATCTCATGGGATCGTGCTTGATTGGTTACTTTTTCAATAATTGTTAGATAAGGTATCCTAAAATTCGCTTGATTCGTTCGAATTGTAAATATTTGCTTAAGATTCTGTGAAAACGGATCTTGAGATTCGAGCGTGTTCCAATAAACAAATAACCAACCCGGAGGAACGAATTGAGATTCCCACCAATGCTTGGCTTGTGAGCAAGGCGCGCAAAAGCTATTACCAACCAATGCAACTGTTCTTTTACTCTCTTCTATGGCATATATAAAAGAATTGCCATCATTTACCAAAACCCATTCGACTGTGGTTCGTTTGGTTTTTGTTGGGGTTGGAGATTTACCGTGGTTTAGAGCTTGTTGCTGAGACGAGCATCCTAAAAGTAGACAAAATGTAATGTACGTATAACGTTTGTTCATTTGTCACCTCCTCATGACGTTATTTATAATGTCTAGAAAATGCAGACTAATGTCAAGTTAATTGTTGAGTAATAAAATTAGAAATTATCTGCAAACTAGCCTGCAATCCCCCGTCTTTAAATGAATTTTCTACAATTAGATCGGCTGTTAAGCTATTTTTAAAACGATTTTTATCAGCTTGTATACGATTAATATCACGAATAAAATCAGAATGCACTGGCGTGATCTGGATCACGATTACCTTGTATCCAGCAAGGCGTAAAAAATTAATACCCGATTGGACCAAGGCGGCTATTCCAAATGAATTGCATAACAAGTTATTGAGATATTGTTTGTTGTTTGTATAATAATTACCAGCATATTCCGATATATGAGTTAATCTGTTCGCGTCTTCCATTTTTTTTAACTCATCATTTGTAATAAATTCGTAAAAAAGATCATCTTGAGGTTCACGACGAGGACGAGTTGTGAACGATTTCATGATTCTAAGATCAGGATGAAGTTTTAATAGCTCTAAAATCAATGTAGTTTTGCCTGACCCGCTTGGTCCAACGAGGCCGATAATTGGTTTCATATAATTATTGTAATTTAAATGAATCCTATTTGTAAATAAAATACCGTAGATTAGATCTACGGTAACAAGAGAGTGGGATGGATGGTGTAACAGCACATAACGACATGGGAGCGGATAGGTCGCTTATGCTGGGTGCGGATTTGCCACGCGCACCGGATGCCACAACCGAAACATCTACACGATCCACAGCTTTGCGCCTTATTGTCATCGACTTTACAGCGCTTGGCTCAAATCCATGAGTAATCCATGATCGGCAGCTGATTGCTTGCGAACCCATATGCGAGTATCGCGTTGAGTGACTCATCCGGGTTGCTTGTCGCTGCCAAGGAGGTGTGGGTTTGGACTACTCATTCGTTCTTTGTCGCATAGGCGACTTTGACACCAAAAATGTGGGTTAATGACCGACTTAATCACCCTGATGCAGAGAGCGATCAGAAGCTGGGCTTGCCATGAGCTCCGTGGTCGGTTCATCAATGAGATA
>JAHJSR010000086.1 GCA_018830085.1 Patescibacteria group bacterium | reverse complement strand
ACAAAGCGGCAATATCTTCGCCGCTTTTTCCTAATACTTGATTATGAAGCATATCCCCCAACCGTTTCATTTGAAAAGCTATTTGGATTTTGGTAACCACTTGTTCATTTTTTCTCTCTGTTCTTTCATTGCTCGTTTGGCTGGAATTTCGAATTTAACATACTTGTAGATAAACCAACCCCAAATAAATAATGTAGCCAACCAAAGAACAAACCAAATACGCATGCTTAAAATTGGTATATGTTCAAAAGCAAAAAAGTATAGCAATAAACCAAATAGACCATGAGTTAACAACATGCCACTGGCACGTTCAATTGCTCTGCGAATATATTTATCTGTTTTACGTTTTATAGAAAAAACATATCCCACCACACCAACTACCACCATAGCAACAAACACCACAAGTAAAGCCGTACCGATAAAAGATGTAAAGAATTGAGGTTGTAATGCAAACCAATAGGATAATGTAAAAAGGTTACTCATACGCAATTTTGCAAAATTTATTATTGCTCAGTTTTAGCAAACAAGTGGCATTAAAGCAAACTACTAACTAGTTGGCTCAGCTGTACGCTCGTAGAGCAAGCCATAATGAGAATGGCCCACTTCAATCTCATCTAAAAATTCTAGGTATGGACTCTGGCAGATAGCTTGACTTTGTTCTGGTGTTAAACGGTGATCTTCGGGTGGGCCAATGGGTGTTGCTGTGGCTTTCCATTCAACTATAACAATACGGCCGCCTGGCTTGGTTAGTCGCGCCAGCTCTCTGATACAAGCAGCTCTATTTTGGGAAACATACAGATTGTTAATCAACAAACAAAGATCCAAAGTACCAGGATCAATACGTGTCGCACCATAAACATCCATATCCGACCAAACTGTTTGTATATTAAAAAATTGTTGCTGTTTAGCCACCCGATCAACATGTTCTAAAACATCCCGACTAATGTCGACCGCATAAACCCTACCCTCTGATCCAACCAATTGAGCTGCTGGTAAAACAAAATGCCCTATCGCACCACATCCCATATCTGCAACATTCCAACCCTGACGAATACCAACACGCTCCAAAAGTTTAAAAGGATTAATAAGTTCTGTACCACTATGAATACTTAACGTTCTCATAATTAGCCGAATTTAAATAATGAACCAAGTGTTGCATTTAAAAAATTATCCCAAAGGTCAAACATGACCATAAATCCAATTATGCTGGCCAGTATGCCGAGCAATTTATACATTAATCTTGAACCGCCACCGCCTAAATATCTATCCGCCCAATCCATGGAGCCAAAAAAATCCATAAACCCATTTGTCTTGATGACTAAAATTGCTCCAAAGACGACTAATACTAAACCTATAATTATTCTAGTAAACATATCACTTTCTATTATAGCACAATTATTTTGACCAAATTAATTTGTCTGTTGCGACTTTGCACTCTCCACTAGAGTAACCAGCATTGCGTACTTCGTGGATCATGGCTTCTGGTGAATCGAGGCCCGTATAATGCGTCAACCACAATTCTTTGACTTGTCCACGCATGGCGAGCATTCCAACTTGTGAAGGACCCATGTGACCATAACCAGCAGTATATTCTTGGCCAATACGGACTCCGCAATCAGCTATTAATAAATCAGCACTTGTAATTTGATCAAACAAAGAATCGGTTATTCCGGCATCACCAGTATAAACAACAACGCCATCTTGACACTCAATTCTAAAACCTAGTGCAGGATGCTGACCAAAGCCGTGATACACACCAAATGCTTTTATTGTGAATCCAGGAAAAATCTCCTCCGACCAACCTCCTCGAATTGCTTGAATTTCGAAATTAAATTTGTCTGGAAAATGATTTAATTTTCCACCCGCCTCAGGATGATGCCAATTCCATACTTGTGTAAATCCTTCAGCCGAACCTTCATGCATGAAGATTTTTATTTTTTCCATTCCATCTGTTGCGCCACCCCATAAAACACGACACAATTTGGCCTGTAAAAATTGCGGCAATGCACAATGATCGGGATGCACGTGCGATAGGGCAAGATGCGCGACTTTGCCGTAATCGTATCCCGCTTCGTTTATTCTAAACCTGATTCCCTCACTAGCATCAATGAGCAATAAATTGCCATTGTAATCAAATAAAAAACCCGGAGGTTGGCGATCTGCTCCAGGAGTACAACCATTTGTGCAAACTCCAGTACCAAGTGCTATTACTTTAAGTGACATATTGGTATGAGTATAACATATTTTCACTCAGTCTTGACAATTTTGTTGAAATATATTTAAACATGGTTTATACTCATTTTTGTTCGGCGATAACTATGTATAAATTTTCTGTTAAAGTTATTTGCTTGGGCCTCATTATCAAGGATGGTCATTCTTAATTTTTCATCAAGTTGAAAAGTTAAGAATGGCCCACCTCTGGTGAGGCCTTTTTTTGCCCTTTCTTAAAAACAACCAACAGCGCTTTAACGGAGTACGTCTCAAATGACGCGAAAGCATCAACTCACTAAGCAGATTTCGACCCATGACATGTCGTCCTTTGGATTTCTCAAAGGCATACTTGGTTTAAACGAATACGCGGGTCGAGCAATAGTCTGTCCTGGAATTGCAGGCGTGAGCTATAGTACAAAAGAAGCTCATGGCAATCTTACGGAAAACTTTAACGATCTTACACGTGTTAGTGTGGGGGCTAGCCATCTACTTTTAGTGAAAGGTGAAAATCTAAGCAAGGCACTGTCACATCCCGACAGCCATCATGCTCGGCAAAGATTGCAATTTTTCCTTGAGAATGACTGGCCACTCTCTCTATTCCTCTCACGTGGGATGTATCCATTGGTGAATGCCCTCGGAATTGGTTGGGATAAGGTTCTAACACCAGATCCTGTTATAGCTGATCAGTTTGATGACAAGTGGAAAGTTAGACTACTTGCCCAAGAACTCCATGCGTATGATGTCTTTCCACCGTGGGCTTATGTCTCGAGTAGTCTAAAAAATCTGAACAAGAAGAGGAACGAAGTTCTATCTCGTGCCACAATTCCAACGTCCACCGTGTTCCTCAAGGTTCACAACTATGATGGTGGGCAGGGTATATTGAGGTGGACACAGAAGACAGACCCTAAAGCCGTGGAAAGTTTTGCAGAACAATACCTCCCCCAAGGCATTGTGATGGATGCAGGTTACCCAAGGGATGAATTCGGTATGCAAGAATTCTCTGCAAAAATTCTTGTACACGAGGACAGATGGGAAGTCCTTTACTTTACGTCTCAGCGGATTGTTGGTGATGCGCACATCGGGAACGATGTAGCAATTGGCGAGGAAGTTATTGGCAGAGAGGCTCAAAAACAAGCTATCAAAAAGATCACTCCGATTTGCGATGAAGCTGTGTCTCGTGGTTACGGAAAACACTTGAGCCGAACCATGGGCGTGGACTTTATGGGAATCCCCCATGCAAATGGCGATCACACCGTCTATGCTCTGGAGGTGAATGCCCGACAGACTGCAGCTGACTATGCTGAAGCAGTTTGCGAGCAGGTAGCTCCCCGTTTTGGCGGCAAGGTTGCGGTTGTCATGGAGAACATCGACTCTTTGCCAAGAGGGGTTAGTTATCCCGACATGCGCGATAAATATCTCAAGATCCCGCACTGGGATGGCACTGATCGCCCCGGACTCCTTCTGACAAACGCAGGTTGCTTGGAGTATGGCAAGGTGACAGTCTTCTTGATCGCGAAGACATTGGGCGAGGCTCGTGAAATGAGGGGGTACTTGCTCCCAAAACAAGCTCAAGCTCACCCTCCGATCTTACGTCGAGCGACAAGAGCGTCTTAACCCCCTAAACTTAGGGGGTTTTATTGTATAACAAAAAACTCCTGTTAAGGAGTTTTATGGTGCACGAGAGAGGACTTGAACCTCCAAGGGATTGCTCCCACCAGCACCTCAAGCTGGCGCGTATACCAAATTCCGCCACCCGTGCATGTTATATGAATGTGAACCAAAGATTACCAAACTAAGCAAAACTTGGCAAGATTTAGATTTTAGTATAATATCTTTTAACAATTAAATACGGACGCTTAGCTCAGCTGGTTAGAGTATCTCGTTTACACCGAGAGGGTCGAAGGTTCGAATCCTTCAGCGTCCACCAAAAAGAATCCCATCGGGGATTCTTTTTGTGTTTTTTATCTTAATGCATCAAATCTACGTGCGCGACCAACTATCATTCGTAACTTGTTGGGAATTACAGAGACTTTAAATTCAAATCCACTAACAGCAAACATATCAGCCCTAGCTTCTACTGGTTGTTTTGAGACAATTTCACCATTCTCAAAAAACATTCTAGTTTCATTGTCTTTATTCGATTTAATTCTATCCAATATTTTTGTTTTAAGATTTTTTTCGTAATGCGGTTGAATCAAAACTTCTAATTTACCATCTCTTGCGTCTGCCATAGCATATCCATCTTTTGTAACGCCGCCTAAATTACGGAATATAATATTTCCACCTTTAATAAGAGATAATTTATAATTTTTGTTAACTTGTAAACTCGCTGTTGTATTTTCAAATACAGCTTCAGTTAAAAAATATCTATCACCTAATTTCCCCATATCCAAAGTCTCAATCAATCTCGCCCCTAAAACATCACAAGCCCCGAGGCCAACTGGTATGCCCAGTAGTGCCGCCATGTGTGCCGGTTCTGCTATGGGGATGTAGCCAACCACGACGGGCAAGTCAGGCAAAAACCACATAACTTTATTTAAAGTTATATCATTACCAACAATAACAATGTTTTGGACACCCTGATCAACAAATCCCTCAACCAATTCCCGAGCACTTCTAAATAGGGCCAATCGTCCGATTCGCCCACTTAATCCAAGAGAAGCTAAACGCGTCTCAAGTGCCGCAAGAATATCCTGATAGCGGCGGTCTACTAAAAAATCGTCGTAGATGTAGGCGTAAGCCGGGTTCATACGGCCCTACCCTCCAATTAAATTATATCGCATTAGGCTTGACCGGTGATTCTACCTTATCCTTTACCAGTTCATTAACTTTGGCGATCTCTGGTTTATTATTATTGTTATTCGACTTATCGGAATTGCCACCACACTTAATATTGCCTTGCAATTTCGCTCCAGCCTCAATGACAGCTGTCTGACAGACGATGTCTCCAAGTATCTGCGCAGTCGATTTGACCTCTAAGCGATTTTTTATATTTGTATTTCCATCAATCTTGCCAGCGATAACTGCATCAGAAGCAGTAATCCCAGCTTTTACAGAGGCTTCTGGACCAACTGTTAGCAAAGAGTCAGTTTGAATTGTTCCATGAACTTCACCTTCTATAAGAACATCACCCTGACTTTTAAAGTCGCCTTCCAAGCGAACACCTTTTGCTATGACTGTAGCTGGTGCGCTTTTAGGGCTAGATGGTGTGGATGGTTGCGGCATATTTAATGGCGTTTGTGAGTCGTGCCCGTTTTCGGGCTGGCTTGATCCAAAGAGAGACATAGTAAATCAACCTTATATCCCTGTTGTTTAGACGTCAACTGGCATTGCCGGTAAAGCAATAATAAATTCAGATCCCTTGCCTTTTCCATGGCTTTTTACAGTGATGGTACCACCCGAGTGTTTTATCAACTGCCTTACTATATACAAACCCAAACCAGTCCCCTCTTTTTGTCGCTTCCTAGAGCTTGTGCCTCTTGAATAACGTTTAAAAACTTCTTTGATTTCGCTTGGTTCCATGCCCAAACCCGTATCTCTTACAGATATAATTATTTTTTTATTAATATATTTAGATGAAATTGAAACCGAGCCTTTGTCGGTGTATTTTATTGCATTATCAATTAAATTAAACAAAGAATTAGTTAAGGCTATTTTATTGATATTAAAAAAATGTGTTGGTAAATCATGATTTTGCTTGATCTTTATATTTTTTATATCTGCTAGTGGTTTTATATCTTGGATAAGATCTGCAACCGCATTAATAACATCAACTATTTCCTTGGAATCCGCAAAAGATCCTTGGTTTATCTTTACTCCTTGTATATAAATTTCCGCCAAACCCAATAACCTGTTAGCTGAATTCTCTAGAAGAATAACTGTACGTTCTGCCGGTTTTGGCAGTTTGCCATACAAACCATCAGCTAAAGCACTGGCTGACACACGTATGCCGCCAATTGGGCCACGTAGTTGATGCGCGACCATGGCCGTAAAGTCATTGCGAGCCGCGTCAAGCTCCGTAAGTTTTTTATTTACCTTTACCATTTCATTACTTTTTGCTCTTTCTTTTGAAACTAGCACTATCGCGGTTCTCCCATAAAGCCCAATAACTATAACCGCGATCAGGGAGATTAAAAATTCAATTGCATCCTTGGCATGAAAAAGCAAAATAGCGCTTGCCCCAACTAGCGCTAAGAAAAAACCTTCTAATGGATAAACAGTTACGCCAATAAAACCCGATCTGATACTCGTTGAAACCGCTAGTATAAAAAAGATAAACGAGGCAGATGCTACATAAGGCTGGGAAACCATGGGCCCAAGAACTAATTGGACCATGCCAGCTAATAAAAATAGCAAAAAAAGTATCAACGACGGTAGGTCATGGCCAATATTTTTACTACATTTTATTACACTGGGGCAGTGGTTTCTTAAAATAAATGTTATTGAAATTAAATATAGCAACAAGGAAACAAAAGTGCTCACATGCAATAGAGAAGCCCCAACCGAGCCAAAGTCTGTTAAAAAATTTATGCACCAAGCAAATATAGCCAGAGCTGCAGTCAGTACAGATAAAGTATAAACCAATCTTATCCTATATAACGATGTGTATTTAGCTATTTTAAGTGATGCATGAAAACAAATAGCCGGCGCAAAAGATAATGTGAGTAGGTAAAAAATCGACCAAGCTAAAATGTGATATGCATTTGTTATATGAAGAGAACTGACCCATTTAACCGTAACCCAAAATGCAAAAAACATGGCCATCAAACCGATTAATATGTTTGCTTTATTTTTTCGGTTCTTTAACCAAACCAAAATCCCGAAAGAAGCAACCGAGCATGCTCCTCCGGCGATGATGGTCTGCGTATAAGAAAATAGGTGCATCGCACCTATTATACTTTATTTTTCATTAAGAAGAAATTTTTACATTGAATCAGGAAAAGGTATGCCTAAAATTGTTAGTGCGTTTTGCATAGCAACCTTGGTTGCACTAACAAGCTTCAGCCTAGCATCGCGAATTTCTGGAGTTGCATCAATTACTTGAACATCCCGATAAAAAGCGTTTACTAATGAAGCCGCCTCTAAACACCACTGCGCGATTATCGATGGTTTATACTCTTTTGCCGCTCTGCTACAAACCTCAGGCAACCGAGCCAGACAAAGAGCTAATTGTTTTTCAGCATCATGATCGAGCTTATGCGCTTCTGCTTTTTTTAGCTTGGCTGCTGTAATTTTAGATTTTTGTAAAATCGACGATAAACGAGTTAAAGAATATTGAACATAAGGCCCTGTATCACCATCAAAACGCAGTGCTTTATCAATCTCGAAGATGATTATTTTTTCCGGGTCTTGTTTAAGAATTGTAAAAATTATCCCACCCATGGCAATACACCACGCGGTATGCTCGATTTTGCCATCATTCCAATCTTTATGACGAGACATGACCTCCGCTTTAGCAACTTGAATAGCCTTGGCAATAAAGTCTTGAAAAGTTATTACAGTTCCTTTGCGACTAGACATTGCTCCCTCGGGTAAAGTTACGAATTCATAACCAAGATGCTTAAGCGGTATTTTGTAACCCATTATTTTTAATGCTGCAAAAAGCTGCTGAAAATAATGTGCTTGGCGAGTATCAACAACCAATAAACTTAAAGCCATTTTTGGATATTCTAAAAGCTTTGTTTGAGCTAGCGGTATATCTTTAGTTGCATAGAGTAAGTTGCCATCAGATTTTCTTAAAATCATCACACCCAATTTTTGTTTTTGAATGTCGGGATCCGGATATGCATCAAAATCAATAATTATAGCTCCTTCGGATTCTATAGCGACACCTTGGTCCAATAAATCTTGAACTACTTTTTTACTCTGATCAATAAATTCACTTTCCAGATATTGTCGCTTGATTACAACGCCGAAGTCTTGTAAATAACTATAAAGCTCCTGAATACTCCATCGACGTGTTTCTTGCCAAAGAAAATTCCAAGCTTGATCATGACCCTCTAATTTTGAATGGACTGCCGATATTTCTTTTTTCCACTCTTCATTTTCTTCTGAGAGCTTAGTCGCCTCTGCATAAATCTCACCTAAATATTTGCCTGTTCTTTTTTGTAGCGGTATAGCCTCTAGCATTTCATTAACCCACTCTTTGGTGAGATTATTTAACACATGTGTTGCCCAAAGATCCGCTGGCATTGGAATATAGCGCGACTTTTTACCTTTTTCGACTTTGGGGGCTATCTGATTAATGCTCTGCGAACCATTGCGAACAAAAAGCCAAAGACATTTGGCAACATTTGCACCCATGTCATTAATATATGAAACGGGAATTGTATCCCAACCAGCAAAACTTAACATTTTATGAACCGATAAACCATAAAGGATGTTACGTAAATGACCTACATGGAACTCTTTATGCGAATTTAAATTAGCATACTCAATCATGACTTGCTGTTTGCCACCATCTTGATTTGAACCATACTTTTCACCATACTCCTCTATTTCATGGACTACTCTGCTTATTAAAGTTGGTGCATCTAAAATAAAATTCACATAAGGACCCTCAACTTTAATCTCTTTGATGCCTTGCTCTTTTTTGTTAATTTTATTTACTATAAGTTTAGCTACTTCGGCTGGTGACTGACCTTGAATTTTGGCGATTTTAAAACAACCAAAAGCCAAATCACCCATCTCTGGTTTTGGTGGTTGTATAATCTCAGAAGCATCTATCTCCAGCTCGATTGTTTCACCTATAAGACGAGCTAAATTAGCTTTAATGGCTGATAATGTATACATAAAATTATTTACAAACTATTCTTACAAATCCTCTTTTACCTTTTTGTAAAATCATGGCGCTGCCTTGTATTTCGACCTCTGCGCCCTCATCTTTGATAACCTGATCGTCTACCCTGACCGCGCCTTGAACAATTTGTCGTCTAGCTTCGGATTTAGATGGGACCAGATCAGATTGCACTAGTAAATCGATTAATTTATGTCGTGCTCCTTCTACAGATAATTCCGGCATGTCCTCTGGAGCAGAATGCTGCTTAAACAAAAGATCGAAATTGGCCTCAGCCTTGTCGGCTTGATCTATAGAATGCCACTCGCTAACAATACGATGAGCAAGTTGGCGTTTAAATATGACCGGATTTTCACCGTCTTCCATTTTTTGAACGATGCTATCAATTTCTTCACCGGAGATACTTGTACAAAGTTCGTATCCACCGGAAATCATACCATCGGTCCAACTCATCACCTTTCCAAACATATCCTCCGGACTATCTGCGAGCGTGATCATGTTACCCTCGCTCTTGCCCATCTTTTTTCCGGTTGGATCTGTTAGGAGTTTGCAGGTTAAAACAAATTTTTCTTTGTTTTTTAGATCTTTCATTAAATCCCGACCAGTCAACATGTTGAAGGTTTGATCATTACCGCCAACCTCAATATCCACATCCATGGCTACCGAATCATAAGCCTGCATTAAAGGATACATGAATTCGTGTATGTAAATTGGTTTGGGTGGATTTTCCTTCATGCGCCTTGAAAACATATCCCGCTCAAGCATTTGTTGAACCGTAAAATGCGATGCCAATTCCACAACATCTGCAAAAGACATCTTGCCCAACCAATCACTATTAAATTTTATCTCAACCGGGTTACCTGTCTGCTTACCATCCATGTCTAGAATCATTCCGGCTTGTTTGCTGTAATTTTCACAATTAGCTAAAACCTGTTCACGTGTTTGTTTTTTACGAACTGCAGTTTTATCTGTTGGATCACCAATCATGGCAGTGAAGTCCCCGATAAGCAAAATGATACGATGACCCATGTCTTGTAGCTCGCGCAGTTTACGTAATTGAATAGCATGACCTATGTGCAGAGTTGGACCTGTTGGATCAATACCAAGATAGGCAGTAAGACGTTTGCCGGTTGTTAATATTTTTTCAAAAGCCTTTTGATTAGGATAGGCATTTTCCACCGAACGACCTAAAAAATTTGTAATGGCCGCTTTATCTGTATTTATGGTTGACATGCAAGAATAGTAGCCAATAAGCCAAAAAAAGACAAATTTAATTGGTTTTAGATCTTTACAAAACGTCTTGTTCATGATTTGCTTAGCAAGGAGGAAAAAATGGACTTCTCGTACCTTCCGTCGTGTTTGAGCTTACAAGAAGATGACTTTGTCGCGGCTTGTGTGACTAGCGATAATACAGAAGCTTTTTTAAGGCGCGTCAATCTGATTAGCAAACCTAAAACAGGTGTTGGCCGGATTTTACACTTTTTTGCGCGTTTGGCGTTGTGTAATCATGTGCAAGTAAGGCTCGAAGATGAATATGAAGTACTTTCGATACAAGTTCTAAGAGGCCAAGAAAATGATGGTTCTTTTGTTATTAGACTTGTTAGTTTTGCGGGTTTAGATAGTGATATTTTGTTTAAAGTGGAAGTAAACTGTGAGTTTGATGAGTTATTGGAAGCGGCGAGAGATTCCAAAAACATTGCACCTTTTACTTGCACTAAGGCCGGAGGAGACTTTTTGCATCTAGAAGTTCCGGAAAATGTGGCTAAAAATTCTTTGCCACCCTCCACCTATCTAGAAGCTGATGCGCGTATTAGGGAACTTGAAGCTAATGACATGTTCCAAACAAGTCGTTGGGTCCCGACAATTCCAGCACCAGAGGATGATGACCCTGCGGCAGATCTGGCTTATGCGGTTGTTAAGCCTAGTAACTTACCTTCCATACGAGAAGAGCAGCCTTCTTGGGCAGATCAGGCATTTGAACTTTCCCAACAAGCGCCGAGTATTCCCACGGAGCCAATTCCAGCTGAGGATTCAGTGCGCAATGGTATCGCAACTACAATTGGACGTCTTTCTTTGGTTCGGAAACAAGTTCCGGCCGATACTACGATCGCACATCGACCAGCAACTCAAAGGCCTCCTAGTATTAATGAGGAAGCTGATGAGATGATATCAATTCCACCACTACCTCTTATTACCGCTGATAAAGATAAACTTTAATACGATCCAAAAAAGGATCGTATATTTTTTTTCAAAATAAATTAAACCGATAAGCATTTTATGCTATAATAATGCAGCTTGAATCGTGGATCGATCAAGCGCCGTACTTTGCAAGGAGGAAAAGCGTGTTTTTTCCAGAGTTTGAAACTTGTAGGGATATCGATGAAAGTGCACTCGCTTTTTTTTCTCGATCTCGTGAGAATGCAATTACGCTTCTTAATCGGATGAGCGAAATATCGAGTCCATATGATTGCGAAGCATACCTGCTATCATTTTTTGCTAGAATTGTACTTAGGTCTTGGCTGCAATATGAAATTATTCTGGATATAAAGATGGTTGGTAACTACACCTGTTGTTTTACACTATTGAGTAAACTTCCTGATACAACCGAGGAGATCGTTTATCAAAATGATTTCAGGGTAAGTATGAATACTATATTGGAAATTGTGACTCTAGAAAACGCTGTTCTCCCACTCAAGATGACTAACTGCTCACCTGAACACGTACTCCTTGAGGCAAATTTGCCATCAAGAAGGAGTACACTCCCACCGCCAGAGTTTTCTGATGCGGATGCAGAGATAAATATGGATACAGGGAATCGACCAAACTTGTATACGCAAGTAAATAGCAGTAGCTTGTCTGGTGAAGCTACAGTCACATACCGAAGACCGCATCCCATAGCAATGCTTGTGGCGTGCGCAAATACAGTGGATCGCACCACATATACAAGCGCGCAAGCAATACAGCAGTTGGATGAAGAATGGAATCTCTAAGACCGCAACTCGCGGTTTTTATTTTTTACATTTTACTAAGCCTTGCGCTAAGAGATGCAACTTTTTTCAGTGCCTCGTCTAGTTTAGAGCGCATACTCACAACAACATGCTCCGGTGCCTTGGAAGTGAACTCCGAATTTGAGAGTTTAGCTTCAGTTGATTTAATGTAAGGAGATAACGCGTCAATTTCTTTTTGTAATTTAACTTTTTCGGCATCAACATCTATCGCTCCGGAAAGATTTAAACCAATTGTCATTGTGCTGGATACGTCAGTTGCCCAGTCTTCGGCTATTGTGTCAGCGATCGCTATTGACTCGGCACGTGTAAGAGCTTTGATAACTTCTAAGTTTTGCCCGATAAGCTGGCTCTGATCGGAATCAGCAACTATTGAGTACTCCACAAATTTTGCCGGTTCGATACCTTGCTCGGCACGCAAGCGACGAAGATCGGTAATGAGGCTTCTAAGTATTTCAAATTCCCCTGATACTTGATTGTCAGCGTCAAGTGTGGAAGTTGGCCACTCGGTGACGATTAGTTGATCTTCGTTGAATTGACTCCAGATGAACTCAGTGACAAAGGGCATGAAGGGGTGCCATAGTTTTAAGATTGTTGGCAAGATTTGCATCAAGATTTCTTGTTTGCCTTTTTCCACTTTAGCGATTTCAAGATACCAATCAGCTAAATCGTTCCAAGTGAAATCGCGGAGCTCTTCACCAGCCGGCGAGAATTGGTAGGTTTCGAGTTTTTTAGTTACAGATGCAATAACTTCATCCAACCGATTCAATATCCATTTATCAGCTAAAGTTCGACCTTCAAATCTCGAACTACGAACTTCACTTTCGGAAGAATCGTCGTTCGATGTTCTTTCTTCGTTGTTCGTTAGTATGAAACGCGAGATGTTCCAGAGCTTGTTAGTGAAGTTACGACCGTTTTCTACCTTTTCAGCGTAAAAGCGTGAATCGTTTCCTGGTGAAACTCCAAAAAGTAAGCTGATCCTAAGCGCATCCGATCCGTATTCATTCACAATATCGATTGGATCAATACCATTGCCGGATGATTTGGAGAATTTTTTGCCATCTTTATCTCGCAAGACTCCATGTATATATGCATCTTTAAAAGGAATGTCGTTGAAGATATATGTGCTCGTCAAAATCATACGCATTAACCAGAGGTAACGAATCTCAAAACCCATCTGCATCCAGCTTGTTGGATGATATATTTTTAAATCATCAGTTTCGTTTGGCCAACCGAGTGTAGAGAATGTCCAAGTTCCGGATGAGAACCAGGTGTCCAAAGTATCAGAGTCCTGCTCCCAACCTTCACCGGGAGACTCGATGCTGAACTTAGCTTCCTCTCCTTTGTACCAAATTGGAATACGATGCCCCCACCAGATTTGCCGAGAGAGGCACCAGTCACGGAGATTTTCGATGCGGTCTAGATATTGTTTGGTAATGTTTTCAGGAATGATGGTTACCAATTTTGATTTATCTCCATCTAAGCCGGTTGTAACAGCATCGCGCATAAGATCACGAAGACTTTTTTTACGGCCGGGGATTTCTTTGTTGACGTCGAGCCACCATTGAAGCTTGGGAATTGCCTCGATTATATCACCGTATCGATCAGAGGTGCCTACATTTTGATCAATCTCTTCTTCTTTAATAAGCAACCCTTGATCTTTGAGATAAGTCACGAATTTTTCACGAGCTTCTGTGGCTGTTAGACCTTGATAAGCCTCACCTGCCTCGGCTGTCATTTTACCATCTTCGCCAATTACCTGGATAATATCGATCGGATTACCTTTGGCTTTTTGCTTCTCATACATGGCAAAATCAACTGCGCTGTGAGCGGGAGTTACGCCAAGAGCACCAGTACCAAATTCCGAGTCAACTTCTTCGTCCGCAATAACTTTAATGTTAAGTGGTTTGGCTGCGCCAACATCTACAGAAAAAATTTGGCCAATATATTGTTTGTAGCGATCGTCGTTTGGATGCACAGCAACGGCAGTGTCACCGAGTTTTGTCTCTGGCCTTGTGGTGGCAATCAAGATGGGAAAGTCTTCGCTATATTTGAAAGTATAAAATTTTGCTTTACGCTCCACGTGCTCGATTTCATCATCAGAGCAGGTGGATTGCCCTTTAACAGACCAATTGACGACGCGATAACCACGATAAATGAGGCCATCATTGTACATGCGCTCAAACAGTGTGTTTACTGCAAGGCTGCGTTCTTCATCAAAAGTATATGCTAAACGTGACCAATCGCAACTTGTTCCAACTTTTCTGATCTGACTGATGATTGTGGTTTTTGATTCTTCTGCATAAGTTCGAATTTTGTCTAAAAGCTTTTCGCGGCCTAATTCTTCGCGAGGATATTGCATACCGTCAGCGATCAACATTTTTTCTACTTTAGCCTGAGTAGCAATGGCAGCATGATCTGTGCCCGGAACGAGAACCGCTTTTTTTCCGCGCATTCTCTCGAAGCGGATCATGGTATCCATGAGGGCGTTTTCAAAAGCGTGACCCAAGTGAAGAACACCGGTTACATTTGGTGGCGGCATGGAGATGCAGAATGGCGCTCCATTTTGATTGCGGTCAGGGAGTCTGTCGGGATTAAAATAACCAGACTCTTCCCAACGTTTATATATATCAGCTTCAACAGACTGTGAGTCGTAAGCTTTGGGTAAATCTTTAAAATCCATAATGGATTGAATATTACGGTAATGTAAGCAAAATCGCAAGCTTGGCCTTTAATAATCTAGCTAATGAATTAACTTTATTTTTAATAGATTTCAGTAAAAAGAAAAAGCCATCGAATAAACGAAAGCTACTTGAGTATGGATTCATTGGTAAGCAAACATTTTTCCAGATCGTTGTCAGTCGTGTCTGCCAAGAGTTTTACACCGAGGAGAACCTCTT
>JAHJSR010000109.1 GCA_018830085.1 Patescibacteria group bacterium | reverse complement strand
TCACGATGACCGAGTCAGCCGGAGCGTGGATCGAGAAACCTGCGGGAACGTTTGCCTCTCCGCCCTTGGTGGACGAACAGGCCGAGAGCGACGCCAGGAGCGCCGCGATGAAGATAGTCACCCAAAGGGATTTCTCCACTTTGGTCGAAATGACAGACTTGCTCATCACTTGCCTCCTTGGCAGGCGCCGTTAATACAACGGTCCTGGGCGACTTGGTGCTCGTTGAGGTTTTGGATCTGTTCGCGGTTCTGACGAACCACGGACTCGATTCTCCCGTTGGGAGTGTCCCCCGGATTGGGGGCGTTTCCGGTCTCGGTGTACGGGATTGCCCCGCACACGCGATTACCGTAATTGTCCGCCCAACACGTAACGTCGGGCAAGAGCGGGTCGATGACCGTGGTTGTGTAGCCCGGAGCGTACATCTGAGGTACAACTCCGTATGTTCCGACCATGCCGCCGTAGGCGCCGGTGCCGGGTGTGCCGATATCCAGCGTCTCTTCGCAGTTGGGCTGCGCGACGCCGTCCACCAGACACTCCTTCTCATACCGCATACCGGGCGCGTTTACACGCTTGTAGTCACGGCTTGCCATGCAGCCAGAGGTGACGACCAGAAGCACGAGAGCCAAAACTTTCAAACAAATTTTCATCAGGAACTCCTTGGGCAGTTAGCCCTTGTGTTTGTGAAACCCCTCCTAGGGGCTAATGTCCAATGTTCAACCAAATCCATGAATGGATTGGGTCCTCAGGCACGGGTATCCCAGCCTAAATGACCATACTTTATACCATATTTTGACCATTTTGTCAATGGTCGACTGACAAACCCCGATTTCATCCCAAACTTGCTTTAAGGTCACTCTAAACCTTGGTTTTTTATTTAACCTTAAATGCTTCTCTGATTAGTTTAAAATATCTATTTTTTGTCTATACTTAGATAAAATATTTTGTCAGTACAGCAACAAAATAAGCAAAATTAATTCTGTCTGGCATGGATTGACAAAATAGCCATTTTATGCTATATTAATATGTCTTTTGGAAGGACTATGTGCCGACTAAAAGAGGTACGTTGGACAACTGAATATCTAGAATTACAAAGTCATGATTGGTTGCGTGAATATTGGTAGGGCTTACGATTAAGCACATAATTTTTTGTGTGTTGAATTCGTAAGTCCTAACCCTTGAAACAAAACCGCCCTCAAATTGAGGGATTAAAAAACGGAAACTACTTCCCCGTTGGGGGGAAATCAAATCCCCCACAAGGGGAAGGAGACGATTCATGACTACTAGTAGCAAGAAGACGACCCCGAAGACTAGCGCCGCATCCAAGGCTGCCTCGACAGCCAAAGGCTGGTTCGACAAGGGAGACTTGGTCTCCGCTTTGGTGGCCGTCGGCGGTCACAACCTCATGGAGTTTGTCTTTGACGCTGGAGCCAAAAAGCTCCGCGGTCGAAACAAGCAGGAGAAGCTGGCGAATTTCGTCAGCGATCTCTCAACGGAGAAAAAGGGAGCGATCCAAGCTATGGTCGAACAGATCAGACGCCTGGACAGCGACGAGTTGAAGTTGACCCCCGAGCAGAAGCAGGCGGAGAAAAACCACCTGCTTAAGGGCATTCAAGCCCTGATGCTCGGAGACGAACCGCATACCCTCCAGGCCAAAGGCCTTGCGGCCACTCTGGCGGCAATGAGCCCGGTTGAGCAAGACCGCTACCACCAGTGGCGGGCCGAGCTCGACGACGAGCAGGGCAAGATGTTGGAAGATCGGCGTGACGAGATCACGCCCACCATCCTCATCTCGGCTCTGCGGCAGTTTAAGCCAGCGGGTGCAATGCCCGTTGGCCAAGGACTGCAGACGGCACTGGCAGAGTTGGAACCCGAAGAGCGCGCCAAGTTCAGTGCGTTCTACGCGGTGCTCGGAACTGCAGAGCGAGGTGAGCTGAGTGATAAGCAACAGCACGTTACTCTTCCGATTTTGCGAACGGCACTCGCCGGCCCCATGGTCAGCGAGCCGGTTCGGGCAAGTGTGCCGGCCTTGAATGAGGTCGTGCGAAGCCTGACTCCGGATGCCCAAGGAAAGTTCGGCTCGTTTGTTCGAGCCTTGGACGACGCTGGACGGCAAAGGCTGTTCGCTCTGTCGGGTTGGCTCTCTGCAGAACAAGTGCTACAGGCGCTGGCGAGTGAAAACTTGCGAGTGCCCAGAACGCACACGGTCAACACGTTGGCCGAGGACTTGGACGGTGAAGCGAAGAAGAAATTCTCGATCTTCCTTTCCAAGCTCGACAAAGCCCAGGGTACTGAGGTTGCAAGCCTCGCGCCCAAGCTCACGCAGGACATGGTCCAGCGTGCAGTGTCGCTACATTCGCTGGCAGAACCAGAGCGAGGCCGGTTCTTTACCGAGCTGACCAAACTCACCAAGGAAGAGCGGGAGAAATACCGGCAGATCCGCAAAGATATGACGGACGATCTCCGTGCCGAGCTGGAGAAGATCCAGTGCTTGGTGACGGCGGACATGCTCCGCATCGCTCTGGAGGTAGATACGGATGACGACGATGCGGATGAGGAGTTCGTGGAGTTGTTGAAAGGACTTGTAGATGAGATCCCCATAGCCTACGCTTTGGAGGAACAAGTTCGGCAAGTTCTGCATCAACTCAAAAACCTGGCTGCACTGGAGCCAGATTCGACTAGCAAGTCGATGGAGGCGCAAGTGAGCAGCATACTCGCTCTTATGGAACGAGCGGCTGCGACACCAACCCCACCGACACGGCAAGCGACGGCGAGCGAACAGGCGAAGCCTATCCTGGATCTCATCCTGGAGCAGGCCAAGCTCAATGTTCCGCCAACCGCCGAGGACCCCAAGGCGCAAGCCAAAAAGGTTCTCGAGGCAGTTCTGCGGGACTTGGGTCCCAAGCCTGAAGAAGTCAAACCCGAGGATCAGCTTCAGAAGCTGTTTGCCTCGGTTGGCAAGATCTTCGGCGAGGAGGGCGAGGACGCAAAGTCCGATAGTCCTTCTGGGATTCCCAAGTTCGTCCCTCCGGCAAGGTTGACCGAGTCAATCACTGACTACGTCAACCGAGAGCTACCAAAAGTTAACGGTTGGCTCAGTGGTCTCCCTAGTGTTCCTGATGAGCTGCTACGAAAGCTTATCCCACAGGGCGATGAAAACACCACTCAATACATCAAACGCTACACACGTTTGTTGAATGAGTGGTTCGCGGGTCTGACCGATGCGGAGAAGAATGGGCAGGAAGAGTTGAAACTTGACCCGCCCAAGTTCGAGTCGGAGGAAGAACACAACCAGCGCGTGCGTCTTGCGCGCGCCGAGTACACACGCCGAACCGGCGTGGTGACTGACGAACAACAACGATTCAATGGCGGGCGTTGGCAGGGGTTCTAAAAACACTCCCTGCCCTCGCTCCGCGAGGAGAAAATCATGGATCTTGGTGCATTTCTGATAGCGATCGCGGCGCTGTTCGCAGCCCGCGGAAGCATTGGCCGTCGCCTGGCAGGTGCCAAGGCGGCTCTCAACAACGCCATGCACGGCTCGTTCCCGGCGTTCATGCGCCACTTCGTGAGCAAAGCCGTGCTTCTCGTCGCCGTACTCAGCATCGTGCTTACGGGCGCTGAGCTGGGATGGGCTCTCGTTCTGAAAAGCGTGGATTCGCTCGGAAACGTGGCCTCGAGCCTGCCGAGCTGGATCCCCGTCATGACTGGAATTGGTCTCGGTCTCGGCATCCTGATTGCAATCGGATGCGGGATTGGAACTTACTTAGCGAGGCGCAGAGCCAAGGCTACCCTAGCAAAGTGGTTGCTGCGCTTCGTATACTTTGGCATCGGACTAGCTGCATTGAGCGGTGCCGGACTCGTCATCAACTGGGTGTTGAGCATGGGCAGCATCATGGCGCAAGCCGTGCTGTTCATCCTCATCCAGACCGGGTTCGCCCTCTACGCCTACGTGGCCGGCAAGATGGAGTTCGAGACGTTGCGCAACGCTGACGGGGACTTGATCCCCTACCAGAATATGCGCAGCGTGAGCGAGAAGTGGGTCGGGTACGCACTATGGGCGTACAATGCGCTCACGAAAAAAGATCCGCGTGACTTCCTGAGAAATCGGGGAGTGCGGTTCTATAACGATCCCGCCAACCCGGCACCGGTCGCCGGTTGGGACTACCAGCCTGTGTATCGCAACGCCGGAAGTACGGCCCCTGTGGCCATCATCCTCTGGATCGTGGTCGCCTGCGGCTGGCTCGTTGGACAAGGCGCGTGGATTCACTTTTTCCACGCGTTCGACATCCCAAGCGTTACACGCTTCGGGATCAGCCACTTCAACGAGCGCGTGGCTCACGGCTTTGCGTTCCTCTCCGCCGGTTCGGGCGTGATCTTGCTCGCCGTGGTCGGCCAGATCTTGGGCTTCATGTTCAAGAAGCTGATCGCCTCGTTTGAGAAGTTG
>JAHJSR010000085.1 GCA_018830085.1 Patescibacteria group bacterium | reverse complement strand
TAAAGCTCCGAGGTGATGAGTATGAACTGGACGGCCAATTGATCCCTTCCAAAGAGGGGATGCACGTTGTGGCTGACTGGGTACGGAAAAGTTGGGCCGGTGAGAGCCGTTCCGACTTTGTGGCCATGGTCAATGCTTATCGGGCTTACAAAGCCGAGGAGCGCAGGCTGTGGGATGTGTATCCGGACAGGAACGAGCAATACAAGATTCGGCGTAGTGCGCTCAAGGCTTGGTGTTTTAGTCATTTCTTGAACATCAAACGGTTGCAGGAAGCGGAACGTCTCATGTTCATGCTCAAGGATGAGCTCATGGGTACGCCTTTGCAGATGCAAAACGGATTGGGTCATGAACGTGAGTTTGATGCCGAGGCACTGACCAAGGCATTGGCTTCGGGCATGGTCGACCGGGTTGCTCGTTTGGAGCTAGATCGTCGTTACAACGGGCGTATGGGTGAGTTTAGTCTTGCCTTTCAGTCTGTTGTGGGCGAGGGTCAAGGCTTGATCCTGGCGGCGCAAATCACCAAGATTCCGGTCAAGTCGCGATTCACTTCGCACATGCTGATCGGTGATCTGGCAGCTCCTCTCAAAGCTGAATGGCTTGAGGAGGTGATGCCCCAGCTTTGCTGGACCAAGGTCGTTGGTGAGGCTGAGTATGAGCCCAAGAGCGATTTGGTCTTGCATACTGTGTCCAAGCGGTTTCAGGACATGGAGTATGCTTGCGCGATGGTTCGGGTGACCGACAGACTGGTCGCCAAAAGTGCTTTCTTGAGGTGGATTGTCGGCGCGATCTATCAGTATCATGATGGTCAGATCGATAACGTCGAAGCGCAAGCTCGGATCGAACAGAACGGGTATGTGCTGGACAGGGTACGAGATCTGAACGCGAGGCAAGGTTGTGAGGTTTTACCTCACAGTGTCAAGTGGGCCTCTGAGACTCTGAGCCAGCAGATCGGTGATGCGACTTGTGTTGCCGAGTTGGCAAACTTGGATGATTTGGTTTTGCCCGATCCTGACAAGGAGACGGTGGAGCTGATCCTCTTGGATACGCCGGACACGGTCGAGGTTGCGGGTCAGAGTTTGAAGGTCGTATATACGACGGACAGATTCGATTTACAACCGCCCTATGTGGTGATGCCCGAAGAAATTTTGGCAGATCCGCAGATGCTTCCGCTTGAATCTCTATACTTGCCCAATGGCAAGCTGGTCAGGATGGTTGCAAAATTCGGGTGGCACGATTCGTCGTACGACCATCCGGATCATCTCAAGCGCGACTTGATCGAGTACGCGCACGAGAGGGCTCTGGCCAACTACGTGCCGGACATTGCGATTCCTGACCCGGAGGATGAAACGGCAGTGATTCCTCCGATCGAGACACGAGTATTTGGTGAGAATGCCTTCACCGGAGAACCGCTCGAAGTTTATGTGTATGTGGCGGTCCGAGGCGATACGTTCTACGCCGAAAAGTCCGATAGTTTGAACGTCGCAGAGCGGGAACGAGATTTGGCTGTTGCGCGTTTTCGGGAAGTGCAACGGCGGGCCAAGGACAAGCGCGATATGGTTCAACTCAAACAGAAAGTGGATGAGTTGGGTCAACAGTTGCTGGAATTGGTTCAAGAAGCCATCTTGCCCGATGTGCTTAAGCAACGTTTGAGCGATCATCGTTACAGTCAATCATTTCTGACTGTAGCGGAAATTCGACTTTGGGTAACCAAAGCCGAAGGCTTGGTGCAAGAGGCAGGCACGCTTGTTTCCAAAGCTCGTCAAGCCGAGGAAGAACAGCGCAATAAGGAGTTGGAGTGCTACGGCATTGAAGGTGAGGCCCTGAGTAGCGCTTTGGAGGTGGCATCACGCTGTATCGCTATGTTGGGCCAGGATGAGGCGGAGCTTTTGCTTTTGGAAGCTTCTGTTGGAGATTTCCCCGGTCCAACGGATCGCATCACAATGATCCGCGGGGCGATGCAGGACAAGGATTTTGATCGCTTGATGGGTCGGTTGATTCCACAAGAGGTGAAAAAGGTATTGGAAGCTGCCTTCAATTTGGCGGTGGAGTCTCGTCTGGATCAAGTTCATGTGGAGTCGTCTGAGCCTAAGCGTGACACATCGCTGGCTTCGCTCTTTGAGTTTTACGGTCACACTCGTGGTCGCGGGTAGAGTCAGCAGACTCGCCTAAAGGAGGATGTTCTTTCTTTTTCGGAGCGGTTGTTTTTTCTACACCGCTCCGATCCTCTATTGATTATCCGATCTATCTCCTATGAGATTCGTCTCATTGGTCGGGTAATCGATAGAGGATTTTTTAATTGCTGATTTAATATGCTATAATCATTGACGTATGATAGAAACTTTCAAAGAACGAGCAACATTATTTATTGTTTTGATTTTATTGGTGGTTTTAATAATTCCTACAATAGTTTTAGCTCAGAGCGATTTGGCTAAAAATTATATGATGGGCATGGCGGGTGTTAAAGACTTGCCTAAGACTGCGCAAACAGGTGCTTGGCATTGGCAGGATGTATCAGAAAATGTTGGCATGCGTGATGGTAGAGCTATTTGGGCTGTAGCAAAGGCTGGCGGATATTGGTATTTTACGGATGGAATAAATTTTAATGAACACGGCAAAGTCATGAGGACGGATGGTCAGTCATATGAAGATATAACTTTATATGTTCAGCAACAGGGTTTAGAAAGAGTGGATGATATTGTTAGCGATGGAGAGGGAGTGATGTTTTTGCAGGATATCGTTAAACGTGATGGATCTTATAAAGTTGTTTCTTTTGATGGTATTACATATGAAGATGCGACTGAATTATTAAAGGAAGCGATCGGGGAGGGTCAAGGTTTTGTATCTTTACAAGGCAAGGATGGATTTTGGATAGCTGTAACCAATAATGGAGAAATTCGCGCTTTTGGTGAGACAAAATTTAATTTCATAGAGGGTTTAACTCAGGAACAACAAGTAGGATTAATACTTCAAGCTTCGATACTTGCAGGAGCGGTTCAGAGTGAAATTGCTTCCTTTGAAGAATTAAGAACACAAATTGATGAAGAGGATATGCAAGCTTTGGAATTGGCGGAATTAATGTTGTCAGTAAATTTAACAACTAAATATTCCGATCAAATGAAGTATGCCATGAGGCATGTTTCGGTAGCGGATGGATATAATTATTTGCCGGTTAGTGTTGTCTTAATGGATGATGCGTATTTGGTAGCAGTAAAAGATGCTTATAAAGATAAATATGCGGATGAGACTCGTTTCTTTATGTTTGGTAGGGGAATGTTTTTTGAGGACGTGACTGACAAAATTGGTCAGATTAAATATTTACATGCAATGGCAACTGATGGTAAATCGGTAATAATTGCGGGAAGTGATTCTGAGCTCGAAAATAGTGATACGAATAGGGTTTTTTTGTTTGATGGTCAAAATCAAGCAATGGATTTAACTACACAAGCTATGGAATTACCTTTTGCTAATTGGAATCGCGCCAGCATAGCATCAAATGGAAGTTCTTGGATGGTTTTAAGTGGAAAAAGTTTGATAAGGTTTGATGGTAAAGATTTTGAGGATTTGGGTGAAACCAGGGATTATTTTATCAATGTTACTGGTGCGTCAAATGGCATGTTTTATTTGGGAGGGCTAGTTTCTTCTAAGGGAATGATGGAACCCGCAAAACCATGGAAGTCAAAATTGGTTTTGGTGAAAGAAGAGGGGTATGCTCCGTTACCTCCATCTAGTCAGCTTGAGGTTCATGAGCCGGTCGTTGTTCAGGATGATCAAAACATGGTTACAAATACTGAGGTTGCTAATTTTAGTGCGAATGTAAAGTGGCCAGCACTTAAAACCAGTATTTTAAAAAAGGGTAAAACTCAGACCATAGAGATAACAGCCGGATCACCGGAGGGTTTAAAGAAAATAGATATTTTTGCAAATAATAATATTATTAAAACATGTGAATTTGAGTCACAAAATTCAGAACAGTCGTGTAGTTTTCAGTTTTCGGGTGATGATTATCCAGATATGTCTTTCATAAAAATAATGGGAATTGCTACTAATGAAAACGATCAGCAGGCATATTCTGATGGAGTTTATTTTGTGGTTGTGGACGCGAGTACATTTAGCAGCAATTATGTTTTAGGCGCGGGAATTTTAGGATCATCGGCAGATGGTATTGTTTCACCGGGGGCAAAAGTTACTTATAAAGTAGATGCAACCATTGACAATGGGTTAAAAGCGATAGAGATTTTTGTTAATGGGCAGTCGAATAAAGTTTGTGATTTTACTGATACTAATACTGGAGTTTGTGAGACTGAAATAACGGCTGGCTTGGTTCCGGGTGGAAGTATTAGTATGATTACTAAATTCATGAGTATTGATGATCAGAGCATTTATGGCGGGGCTAGAGTATTAGAGGTAAGGCAATAGGTATCGATCTATGCAAAAAGTGGATAGAGGAACGCTAGAAGTAATTTGTGGTTGTATGAGCTCTGGTAAAAGTGAAGAGCTTATTAGGCGTTTGAGACGGGCGACAATAGCTAAACAGGGAGTAAGGGTTTTTAAGCCGGCGATAGATGTTAGAACAAATGAAAAATTAATAGCATCCCGTAATGGGGTGCTATTTGAAGCTACTGCATTAGACAATGTTCAAGAAATCCAAAAATATCTTACGTCCGATGTTCGGGTAATTGCCTTTGATGAAGTACAGTTTTTTGGCAAGGATTTAATTACTGTGGTTTACGGTTTAATAGGCGAGGGCTATAGGATAATTGCAGCAGGTTTGGATACTGATTTTAAAGGCGAGCCATTTGGAATTATTGGTGACTTATTGGCTCAAGCAGACAGGGTTACAAAATTGGATGCTGTTTGTATGCAGTGCGGTGGTAGAGCGACCCGTACACAACGATTTATAGATGGTGTTCCTGCGCCTTATAATGCCCCACAGGTTGTTGTTGGAGGTGATGAGATGTATGAGGCTAGATGTAGGAATTGCCATATAATAGAGTAATATTTATTGCTGTAGGGTATTGACAATAGCAGAGAAACCTGCTATTTTGTTTTATTGGCCTTGGTTAAATTGACTGAGGTTGTACCATCTACTATTATGCATACAGGAGTATGTCAATGAAGATTTATTACTTTCCAACTGATACGAAGGGCCGTGAAGTAGAAGCGCGGAAAATCACTCTGTTGTCTGACGGGAAGGCGGACATTTCCGAGTTGCCACCGGACATGCAAGATCATGTCAGTACCTTTGGTGTTTTGGATGAAAGCAGGACTGTGAATTTGTTTCCTGAGGATGGCGAAGCATTTTTGGAAGCTCTATTGGCAACACGAAATTCGAATTGGCATTTTAGGCAAACTCCTGACGTGTTCTCTCTATGAACGAAGACTTTACACATATCGAACCTCCTAAATCCTCAAAAGAGGTGATAGGCAAGGCGCCTCTCGATGTGATTCCCTTTGAAGAAAAGGGATTTTTTGTTTCTGCGGAAGTTCAGGCTAATAAGGACAGGGTAAAGAGGCATTCGCATGAGGTGGAGAATGTTATGCAGTTAGCCAGCGGTATTGAGGGTGGACTTGAGTCTCTTTTAGACGAAGGTGCTGATGACGATCGTATTTTAAAAGAACGTAAAATTTTAAGCCAATCCAGAGTGATAATTCGGGGCTTGGTTAATGTTCCGAGTATCAATAATGTTGAGCAGATATATTTGGATGATGAAAAAGAACCAAAGATTGCGTATGCAAAATCCGAAATGGGAGAGAGTTTTTATGTTTTTGAAGATGATGGCAGGGTAATGAGGCAAAGAAGGGTTATTAATGAAGATGGAGAAATTGAGGTAATAAAAAATGAAGTGATGAATCGCCAAGTAGCTGCTGCATTAAAGATCAGAAGAGAAAAAGAAGCAATGCGTCGAGCTGAAACAGCTTCTTATTATAATATTTCTATGGATGAAGTACCGGTAGACGATACTGAAATGGGTGTTAAATATATGGATCAAGGCCATGCAGTTAAATCAGAATATTTTTCCAGTGTTTTGGATACTATGTTGCGTTTTAAGGTTAGTCAACCAACTGCGATTCGTAAGGAGGAGGGTGCGTTAGTGTCTGTTCAGGCGCATGCACAAGGTAAGGCCTTGGGATCCAAAGAATTAGAGAATTTTTTAGACAATAAATCAAATATAGATGGAGCGGAGTCTTTAATGCGTATAGCTTGTTTGGATTTTTTAATTAAACAAGCAGATAGAAACCATGATAATATTTTTTATGATGACGTTACAAAAAGTTTTAGAGGTATAGACAATGGCGGGGCCAATCAATTATCGAGAGCGGGTGAATTGGTTATGCCAAATGGTGAGATATATAAAATGGGTATGCCGGTTGATTATTATAATTCTATTCCCATGGATATGGTTGGTATGGATTCGGATTGGCAATTAGATAAAAAGGCGTACGAAAGTTTGAGGAATTTATATGAGAATATTTTAAATTATGTTAAATTTATTTATGGTCAGTTATCGGAAGAGGAAGCAGGCCAGTTATCTGAGCATGTTAAACAAGGTGTTGAAGCAAGGATGATCAGTGACATGTATAGGATGATGCATGAGCGTATGGATGAAAATGGCAATGTGATTCCAGAGACAAGAGTAATTGCACAAAAAGAGGCAGATGAATTTATGAAGCGTTTGATGTTGCTATTAGTTAATAAACGACCGCCGACATTGGGTGTTAAATATTATGATAAAAAGCCATTAGATATTTATAAGAAGATTTTAGAGAGACGTGGTAAGTAGTTTTTTGGTTTAGTTTAGCATTAGTTGCCCATCTTCGTGATCCTGTATGTATTCCAATTCCGCTGGTTGGTTGAGAATATTATTAAAAAAATGGTTAACATCATTATTTGGGAATAATTGGCTTGATGTTATTGGTTTTATGAGATATAGACCGTCTAGGGTTTTGCAGCGACTAAGTGCGACGTATATTTGTCCGGCCGCAAAAGCGCCTCTTCCAAGGTCAAGAGTTAGTTTATCAAATGATTTGCCTTGGCTTTTATGTATGGTTACTGCCCAGGCTAGACGAAGGGGGATTTGAGTGAAGCTGCCGGTTGGCTCTTGTTCTAATTGGCCTGTTTTTTTATTAAATTTTGTACGGTGAATGTTCCAGGTGTATGGATCGATTTTTATCGGCTCATCTTTATCGTCCAGTTTTACTAGAACGCTGCTTTGATCTTCTTCCTGATTATCAAAACCAACTACCCAACCCAAACTGCCGTTAACAAAACGCCCACGCATGTCATTTGCGATGCACATAACACGAGCTCCTATTTTTAATGTCAGGTTTAAATCGGTGGGCATGTCTTTTTCTTTAAATTTGCCTTTTATCTCGCCCTCAATTAAATGAATTTCGGTTGGTAATCTAGTAAGTTTGATTTGATTTATAGCATCGGCAGCATAATTGGTTGGTGTTAAGGCTATAGCATCATCAGGTGGAGCTGTTTTTATAATTCGACTGTTTATGGTTTTAAGTTGTTTTTCGGTAATATCGCGGTTACGGATAGCGTTTAAGAGTTTAATAAATTTTTGATCTTTTTGTCTATAAATTTTAATGAGCTCAATAAAATCAAGTTGATCCATGGCATGCATGTTTTTATAAGCAAGCGATGAAAAGAAATAGGGTGTTTGATATTTTTTGCTGAATTCTGAACTATCAAATGAATTTACGACAGGTGGAAGTTGGTGTAAGTCGCCGATGCCAATAATTCGTACGCCACCAAAAGGTCTTTTGTCTTGTCGAATAATTTGGAGAAATAAATCCATGGCATCAAAAAGATCAGCTCTGACCATGGAGATTTCATCTATAACTAAAGCTTCTATTTTTTGATATATTTCTGGTTTCTTACGATTTTCTGCTTCTACTCTGGCTATATGTGAATCTACATTAGGAGGAATTTTAAAAAATTTATGGATTGTTTCGCCACCGACGTTTAAAGCCGCAACTCCGGTTGGTGCCAGTATGGGAGCTTTTATTTTATGGTTTTCCATAAAATATCTTAGCAATGTACTTTTGCCTGTACCAGCTCGTCCGGTTATAAACACAAAAGCTTTGCCGTTTTTCATTTTTTGCAAAGCTTGTTCAAATTCTGGGGTGCGTTCCAGTTGCATATTAGGGTATTGTGTTGGCTGGGAGGGAGTATGTCAATTTATAGGTAAATACTTGACACATGATAAGCTTTTTTCTATAATAAGCCTCACAAATACATATTTGGCCCGTTCGTCTAGTGGTTAGGACATCAGGTTTTCATCCTGAAAGCAGGGGTTCGATTCCCCTACGGGCTACCATATAAAAACCTCCATTATTGGAGGTTTTTTGTTTTGTTTGACTATAAGTATATTAATATTTATATTAAGTTAGTCTTTGCAAGGAGGTTTGTATGAGAACACAAGAACATGTACCTTTAGATACTTTACCACCTTTGGATAGCTTGCCTCCGCATGTGCTTTCCAATGATCTTGATACAATCAGGCCATCAAGAAAAGAGTTGGAAAATATAAAAAAACGTAGAATGGGGATTGCGTTTTTGGGGATGCATTTCTTTTTTATATCAGCAGCTGCTTTTATTTATGTATTGTTTTTTTATGAGCTTGCAGATAATTTTAGACTTTATAGCAGTTTGTTGGCCTTGTTGGTGTTCATTAGCTCCTTATCATCTCTATCTTTTAATTACATGATGCTACCTAAGGGAAGAAAGAAAAGATAACTCGGTTCTAGCCGAGTTTTATTATATGATCATGATCGCAGCCCCTATCGTCATGAGTAGTGCGCCTACTCCTGTTTGCCAAGTAAGTTTTTCTGACAGGAAAAAAATAGCCATAACCACAACAAGCGCTAATGATAGTCGATCAAGGGCAGCTACTTTGGAAGCAGGGCCTTCTTTAAGTGCGAGAAAATAAAAAAGCCATGAGAGGGCACCGAATATTGCGGAGATTATTATTGCCCAAAGTGCTGAGCTATTAATTTGTCCTAAGAGTTTGTGTTTCTGAAGTACCAGCGCAGTTATAAACATAAATGCAAACATGATTAGACTTCTGATTGTTGTTGCCAAAGTGGGGTCGATTTTTTTTAAACCAAGTTTGGCGATGATTGTCATGATGGCTGCGGTGATTGCAGATAAAATGCCGTAGAGGATCCACATATTAATATAAATAGTTATTTTGATTGATGGATTTTTAAATATTGAATGATTGACAAAAGCCTATTTTTAGCTATAATTACAATCATTATATGATAAAAGCTAAAGGCACGCAAAAGGAAATAAAGATATTGTCTATCGAAACAAGCTGTGATGAAACATCGGTTGCATTTTTGAGTTCGGACGCTATGAGTTCTAAATCGCATGACGTTGGTGTTAAATTAAAAAAACATTATATTGCAACGCAAATTCCGATACATGCTAGATATGGGGGTGTAATTCCTGAGGTTGCCGCTAGGACGCATGTGGCAGAGCTTGTTAGTTTATTGGATAAGTCTCTTAATTTGTCGACATCTAAAGCTGGAACTAAAAATTTGGATTTTGATTATGTGGCGGTAACTCAAGGTCCTGGTTTGGCGACTTCACTTAGAGTTGGTATCGACGCAGCAAAAACAATTGCTTGGATGTGTGATAAACCGCTTATTCCGGTTAATCATTTAGAGGGACATTTGGCTTCGGCTTGGTTATCATCATTAAATAGAAAAAAATGGGAATTTCCGGTTTTGTTTTTATTGGTTTCTGGAGGGCATACTGAGTTGGTATTAATGACAGATTTTGGAAAGTATAAAATTTTAGGTAGAACCAGGGATGATGCGGCTGGTGAGGCATTTGATAAAACAGCAAAGATGTTGGGTTTAGAGTACCCTGGTGGGCCAAAGCTATCAGGGTTAGCAGAGAAAGGTGTAAAGGATTCGTTTAACCTACCAAGACCGATGTTGCATGATACGTCATTGGATTTTAGTTTTTCGGGACTTAAAACAGCCGTAAGAGTACTCTTACATGAGCGGTTTGTTGAAGATGGAAAGTTAAATATATCGAAATTAAATTTAGTCAATCTTTGCGCAAGTATTCAGGCGGCTATTGTTGAGGTGTTGGTTGTAAAAACTGTTAAAGCCGCTTTAAAAGTAAAGCCTAAATCGTTTGCCGTGGTGGGTGGGGTGTCTGCTAATAAGGTTTTGCAATCAGAGCTTAAAAAAGCATTAAGAAAGTCTTGTCGTGAAGTTACTTTTTTAACACCTGTTAAAGGTTTGCATACTGATAATGGTGCGATGATTGCGGCAGCTGGTTTGTGGAATTTAATGGCAGGAAGGAAATTAACTAATTGGAAAAAAATTGATGCAGAACCGGCGTTGGATTTATAAATATATTTTTATGCGAAGAGTTACAATAAAATATAATAAATTACAAAAAATTTTTAAAGTTGATGAAATGTCTGATTGGGATAAGGTCGTAAATTTTTTATTAACTAAAATTGAGTCAGGGATGGTTATTGCTTTGTATGGTGATTTGGGAGCAGGGAAAACTACATTAACACAGTTTATTGCAAAGCAACTTGGAGTAAAAAAACGAGCTTTAAGTCCAACTTTTGCGCTTATAAGAAGTTACAACGTGACACGATTAGGAAGTCGGACGAGCGACGTAGGACGTTTAGTTCATGTTGATGCGTATCGTATTGAGGATGAAAGGGAATTGTTGGCATTGGAGTTGGATGAAGAGTTGTTGGAGTCTGGAACATTGATGATAATTGAATGGTCAGAAAAAATTCCTAAATGGTTAAAAAAACAGTCTAAAGTGATAAGTGTAAAAATAGAGCAGATTGATTAATAAGTTGTGATTTAAAAAAAACCGAAGTGATTGGACTTCGATTTTTAATTATTTTTTAATTTCTATTAGGAAGATTTTCTTTGTTGATCTATTTCTTCGTCGGTGACATCTTCATTGACTACTTCAATACCAGCGACACGTAATATTTCTTCCACTGATGTGATGCCTTCCATTGCTTTTAGCAAGCCATCTTGTGTCATGGTTATCATGCCGTTCTTTTTGGCGATGTCTAACATGTCATATTCTGAAACATTGGCACCTAAAATCATGTGTTCGATTTCTTTATTCATGGTAAATATCTCATAGATACCTATACGTCCGCTATAGCCAAGTCCGTTGCAGGTTTTACAGGTCTTCGTTTTTTCGGATGGTCCAAAAAAAGTTACGTTATTTAAGTCGATTTTAATTTCGGCTGATTCGGGAATATCATTTAAGGTTGCTTCGACCTCTGCTTTAAGCGCTGGTTCTAATTCAATTTTTTCCTTACAATCTTCACAGAGACGTCGGACTAGGCGTTGACCAATGACGCAGTTAAGGGCTGGTGCTAAAAAGAAGGGTTTAACACCCATTGATAGAAAACGGGGGATGGCGCCGGCTGCATTGTTGGTATGGATTGTTGATATAACTAAGTGACCGGTTAAAGCTGCTTGGGTGGCGATTTCTGCGGTTTCAAAGTCACGGATTTCACCAACCATAACGATATCAGGATCTTGGCGAAGAATTGATCTTAGTCCTTTGGCAAAAGTATATTCTTTAGAATGATCAATTTGACTTTGGTTTATGCCTTGTAATTTGTATTCAACAGGATCTTCCAAAGTAATAATTTTAACTTCAGGGGTATTGAGTTTTTTTAATATCGCATAAAGTGTGGTTGTTTTACCGGATCCAGTAGGACCAGTGGTAACAATCATGCCATTGGGACGTTCAATTTCGCGTTTTAACCTTTCCCAGGCAAGACCTCTGACTCCAAGTTCTTCGAAATCAAGCGAAATTGATTTTGGTCGCAAAAGACGCATAACAACACTTTCTCCATAAGCGGTTGGCAGAGTTGAAACACGAATTTCTATCTTTTCATTGGACATGTGAATCGTGATGCGTCCATCTTGTGGAACTTCTGTAACATTGATTTTCATTCCAGCTAATAATTTGATACGTGAAATTATTAGTTTCCATTGTTTTTTTGGAACAGTGGCAGTGTCATGCAAAATTCCGTCAATTCTTAAACGTATTTTAATGTTTTCTTCTTCCGCCTCAATGTGAATATCAGATGCATTGGCTTTTAGGGCGGCTGATAAAATCAATGTAACTAAGTCGGTTGTAGAAACATTTTGCATTCTCTCTTGCAATTCTTTAAAGTTTGCAAGTTCACTTTCGAATTTTTTTAGATCAGCCTCTTTGATTTGGACGCCTTCAATTACTTCTATTGATTTTGGCAAAGCCGCGTAAAGCGAGAGACCGTATTCTGTGCTTTGCTCAGAACAGTAATAAATTTGGATATCAGCTAAATGTGCTTTAGAGAGTTTTTGGGCGAGTTCATCGATTTCTGGTCCGGGTTTGCTTGTTGCTAGGCGAATATCATCATTTAACTTTAAAAAAGCTATGACGCGTTTTTTTGCAGCTTCTTCTTCTGGAATTAGAGATAATGCTTCAGGTGAAACCGGGAATCCGCGGAGGTTTATGTATGGTAGGTGAGTGCCTAATGATTCGGCTTGGGTTCTTTTTTCTATGTCGCTGGTTTGGATCTCGCCCATTTTGGATTCCAAAAGTTCAATTTGCGACATTTCTGACTTACTTTTTTTGACAGTGGCTTTTACTTGTTTGGTTGGAGCGCCTTTAAAGAAACCAGTACTTGAAGTTGTTGGTTTTGTGGATTCATCCTTAGCGGTGCGTTTTAGCAGGTCTTCTATTGAAGGAGTTTTTGGTTGAGGAACGCTGGCCATAAGTAAAATGGTTTATAGATTATTGATCTATGATTTTTTTAGTATTGATTTGATGATTCTATGAATTTTTGGAACAGCTCCGCCTTCGCCAAATTTTTTAAACATTAATGCCCAGATTGCGTATTGGAAGTTGGCTAAAAAGCCGGTAGTAATGGTTACGGTTATTATAATCAAGGCAAAGAATATTCCAACACTGGTTTCGAACAAAGAAACACTGCTATTAATAAATGACAAAATATATAATAAATATGCAGGTATTGCGAGTATCATGAAGATGATTGCAACAACAAAGCCGATTATAGCAACTAGAAATGCTTGTAAAACTGCTGTTTCTATTGTAATTAACCAATGTTTTTTTACGAGTTTCCAGGCAATATCTAAAGCTGATCGTAAAGTAGCGCCTTGCAAAATGATCGCGTTTAGAGAGTAAAGTTGAATTACACCCAAGAATAAAGTTACTGTGAAAAATATTACAAAAGCAATAATATATATAATGTAATATATTAAGTTTTCTTTACTAAGAGCTAAAGCAAAAGGCCAAGATACTGCAAAGCGAGAAATCCAAACAAAAAATATCATTATTAAGTTTAATGCAATTACTGGTACTATCGCTTTACTGCCAACTGACAATGCTTGTCTCACAAAATGTTTTTTATCTAATTTCCAAGCGCCTATTACATGAACCAAGGCTCCTTGGCAGATGGCGGAAAATGCAACGATGGCTATGAATATGACTAAGAAGATGAGTAGGGCAACTAGAGCTTGAAAAAACATTAACCAGGTAACACCATTAGTTAAGCTTTGTTTAGCTGTAGTTAATAAAATTTGGAAGCTATAACCAAAATATGATCCGCTATGTGCCTGAAGAGAGTTCCAAAATTTAAAAAAGATATCAGCTGAACCTCCTGTAAAAAGGAATGATGCTATAAAACCAAATAGCCAATATTGTGGGTGTTTCCAAGCAAATTTAAAAGCTTGAGGGATGACTTCTCGATAAACTGGTTTATCGTTTGGAACAAAAGATTTTTTCTTTAACATATGGTTATATTATAACACATGTAACATGGGGATTGTAGCTGGGAAGAAGGTGCAATGAACACAGTATCTAGATGAAGAATTATAGAGTCTATTCAATAAATTAATTTCAGTGTATTATCCATCTATTAATTTAATGATTACATATTTTTTATGAAAGTTTTGAAAAACTTTTTAGCAATTTTATTAGCATGTGCATTGATTTTTACAGCTCAAGACGTTTTTGCCTTTACAACATCTCCGTTAAGGCCAATTGGCAATGGTGCATATACTAATTTTGCCGGTGCTGGGGGTTGGTGGTTTATGGCGGATTACACTCGAGTCGATGAGATTACTTGTAACGGAACTTATGATTATGTGTATGCAACTTCAACTGGAATGAAGGAATCATTTGTGGTTACCAGTACGACTGCTTTTGCTAGTTCAACAATAACTAAGATTGAAATTGTCCCTTGCGCTTCTAGGATTGAAACGGGTGGTATGTTTGCAAAATTATCAAAAATGAATGTTTTTTATAGAATTAATGGGGTAGATTATTCGAGTACTTCTGGTGATTATTGGTTGCCAAATACTTCAACACCTCAATTATTAGCAACATCAACTTATGCAAATATTAATTATTATGTAACTAGTACAGCAAATATTGAAGTTGGTGTTGAATATCAACAATGTGGTTTCTTCGGTTGTGCTGGAGTAAGGTTGAGTAATATAAGTGCAATTATCTATTACGAATAAATTATTATAGGCATAATTAAAACCGCCCCTAAGGGCGGTTTTAATTTAATTTTTGTCTTCTTTGGGATGATTGTCCGGGTTGGCACTTAAGATTTGCACTGATTCAAGGAATACATCACGTTCCATGGTTTCTACTTCAAGTAGTTTTTGAGAAACTCTGTCCATGATGGTTTTGTTTTCAGATATGATTTTGGTTGCAGTGTCTAAGCCGTGATTTATTAAGTCATCAATTTCTTTATCAATTTTTTCGGCAATCTTTTCAGAGTAATCGCGATTTTCATGTATGTTGCGACCCAAGAAAATCATATCCTCTTGTTCACCATAAATACGCGGGCCTAATTCTTTGCTCATTCCCCATTGAGTGACCATGCTACGAGCTAATTGGGTTGCAGATTTCATATCACTGGAAGCTCCGGTTGTTATATCGCCAAAAATAATTTTTTCTGCGGCATAACCACCAAGCATAACTGCGAGATCTTCCAAATACTCCTCACGACGACGCATGTGTCTATCTTGTGTTGGAGTTTTAATGGTATATCCAGCAGCACGACCTCTGGAGATGATACTGACTTTTTGAACAGGGTCGGTGTGTGGCAAAAGATGAGCGACCAATGCGTGACCAATTTCATGATAAGCAGTTGTTTTGCGTTCTTCTTCATTCATTACACGACTACGACGTTCGGGACCGAGCATAACTTTTTCTATGGACTCGAATAATTCATCAGGACCAATAGAGGTTTTGTTACGTCTGACGGCTAAGATAGCAGCTTCGTTCATCAAGTTCATCAAGTCGGCACCACTAAAGCCAGGTGTGCGTTCCGCGAGTTTGCGTAATGATACAGATTTGCTCAGCGGTTTGTTATCAGCATGGATTTTTAGAATGGCTTCACGATCATCAATATCAGGTGGATCTAAAACTATGCGACGATCAAAGCGACCTGGTCTAAGTAGGGCTGGATCAAGAACGTCAGGCCGGTTGGTTGCGGCTATAACAATAACACCGGCATTTGGTTCAAAGCCATCCATCTCAACAAGGATTTGGTTTAAGGTTTGTTCGCGTTCATCGTGTGAACCACCCAATCCAGAACCACGTTGGCGACCAACTGCATCAATTTCATCAATAAATAGAATACAAGGTGAGGTTTTTTTAGCGCGGGCAAATAGATCGCGTACACGAGATGCTCCGACACCAACAAACATTTCTACGAATTCAGAACCACTGATGTGATAAAAAGGTACGCCAGCTTCTCCGGCGACAGCTCTGGCTAATAATGTTTTTCCGGTACCAGGTGTACCCATGAGTAGAACTCCCTTTGGAATTTTAGCTCCAAATTTTACAAATTTTTCTGGATTTTTTAAGAAGTCGACAATTTCTTCCAATTCATATTTAGCCTCTTTAACACCGGCGACATCGTTAAATGTTACTTTTTCTTTGCTATCTTTTGGTAGTTCATGACCAGCGGATTGTCCAAATTGCATGGCGCGATTATTTTGACCTTGGACTTGGCGAAAGAAAAACCAAAAGACTACCAAAAGTAATAAGATTGGTAAGAGGTTGGGTACAATCAAAGATGCCCAATAAGAGAAGCCGCTTGGTTCTTTGATTTCGGTTGGGATGGCACGGAGTTTTTCGGGATCAACGCCATAATTTTTAAAAACGGTTGATAAAGAATCTCCAGGTTCTTTGACTACTATGTTTTTAGTGTCATCTTGATAGGTGGCCTCGACTTCATCACCACGAATAACAAGAGACTTTACATCACCTTGTTCGACTTTGGTGGACAGGCTGGCAATATCAGTATGCTCGACCGTCTGCATGTTTAGGGTAGCCAAGATTACACCCATGATAACCATGGCTCCTATAAAGAGTAGTATGTTCCTTACTGTTTGGTTCATAAGTTTGTGAATTTATACATTTGGCAAATAATCGATTTTGCTTCGAAATTTATCCAAGTTTGTAAATCTATATTATTATTTTCAATAACAAATCCTTTAAGATTATACGCGTAGGATAGCTAAATAATTACATTTTGTCGAGTGCATTTAGCGATATTGCTTATACTTAGGCAATAAAAAAACCGCCAGTATTTGGCGGCCTTTTTATTTTACGCTGCAGCTTCTGTTTCCGCTGCTTTTTCTTTTTTAAGAGATAGGCCTAATCTGTGATTTTCTGGGTCGATTGATACGACACGGAAATCAAATTCATCTCCGATACGTGCAATTTCATTTACATCTTTAACAGGTTTTTCTGCAAGTTCGCTGATGTGAGCCAAGCCGTGGATGTCCGGGTCAAGTTCAACGAATAATCCAAATGGATTGATTTTAAGAACCTTACCTTTAACCCATTGATTGAGTTTATATTTTTCTTGTACATCGTGCCAAGGATCTTGCATGAGTTTTTTCATGGACAAGAAGATTTTGGAGCCTTCGATGTTTAAGATTTCTGCGCGAACGCGATCACCGATTTTGAGGACGTCACGAGGATCGTCAATTCTTTGCCATGCTATTTCACTAATGTGAACCAAGCCTTCGAGATTGGCATCAAATTTCACAAATGCACCGAAGTCAGTAACAGCTGTGATAGCACCTTCTACCTCACTACCAACTTTATATTTGGAAATAACGCTTTCTTGTTGAGTTTCCCAAACTGATTTTTCGGAAACAATATATTTACCTTCTTCCTCATTAGCATCAATAACTTTTACATTCATTTCTGTGCCAACTAGTTCTTTGAGCTTTTCTAAAATTCTAGTTTTTTCACCACCTTGTACGCGAGGGTAGTGTTCTGGTGAAAGTTGTGAAACAGGTAAAAAGCCGTTTAAACCTTCGAGGCGAACGATTAATCCACCTTTGTTTGCTTCTAGAATACGAGCATTTACCGTGGTACCGCTAGTAAATAATTCTTTAAGTTTTTCCCAAGACTTTTTGCGTCCAGCTCCCTTGAGTGAGAGTTCGAGTTCACCGAATTCATTATCAAGATCAACAACTGTAGCATCCACTTCATCGCCAACGGTTAGTAAGGCGTGAGGATCCATTTCAGGACCACGGATGATGCCGATAGCCATGCCGCCGATATCTGCTCTGGCTTCATTGCGTCCAACTGCGATTATTTCGCCGTGGACAACATCTCCGATTTTAGGAAAGTTTGTATACTTAGGATCTTCTAAAAGTTTAGAGATCTCGGATTTATCTTCTGGTTTAGTAGTAGTTGCGGTCGTCATAAATTAGTATTGATTAACCCATGTTGCCGGGCCTGACCTTAGGCGGGGCAATGCGAGCCACGTATTTAGGGCTTTATATTTGGTAGACTTTTGATGGAGTCTTGACCAAGTGAAAAAAGCTCTATAAACACATGCTTTAAGCTTAAAATTGGCTAAAAACAGGGTTTAAACGTGTTTTTTAAAGGTAGCAAGAGGATACAATAAAATGCTAAATTTGGCAAGGTTTGGGGCAATTTAGGAAAAATGTGGTGAATTGGGTTTTAGATATAAAAAAACGGGGTTTGACTCTGGCTTGAGTCAAAGACCCCGTATGAAGTTTGTCTCGCTCAAAAAAAGGGGAGCTAGACGATGTAACCATTGCGATCCATGGTGGCGACGTTGACATCTGTTTGTCTGACCACGACCATGAATGAACATAGACTGTGTTGTCCCTTGAACTGTACCTTGTTGAAGACTACCGCCGAGTCGGTTGTGTCTGCTGAACGGATGTGGGTGGACGTGATTTTGCCTTCAAGATAGAGCCGAAGGGCTACGTTGGGGCTGACCACGATATGGTCGATTTTGTCCCATTTGCCTTCGGCGATATCTTGAGTGATGACAGCTTCGATTTCTGGGCTGGCCGGTTCGGGGATGACTTCGACGAAGGCACCTAACATTAGATTGATGAACCAACTATCGTTTTCCGCGTAGCCTTTGTGTCCGAAGATTTCCAGGACACCATTTTGTAGAATCAGTACGCCTCTGTTGATGATGCCAATGCCCATGTTTTTGTTCCTTGGTTGTGGGTTGTGATGCTTCTGCAATGAACGCCTGTTTGAGTTGGTTGTTTTTAGCGCTCAAAGTCAGGATGTATTATTTAAAGCTTGATTAGTGTAAAATGTCAAGCATTACAGCTTAAGTTAATGTATAAAAAAATTATGGTGAACGATCAGGTGAATAATTTAGATAAGCTAGAGGCTGTTCCGTCAGAGGAAGTTTTAGATGCTTTTGGTGTAAAAGGAGAACTCGTGCATCTTGAAGGTGGCCAGGGCACTTGTTATCGAGTTGGTGATGTTGTGTTTAAACCTGCTGGTAATAAAGCGGGGGCTATTTGGTTGGCAGAATTAAATAATGGAATTACCAGTAATGATTTTCGTGTGCCCAAGTCATATAAAGCCAATGATGGTTCTTGGGTTTATCAGGGTTGGACGGCGACTGAGTTTTTAGAGGGTGAACACAGAGCGGGGAGATATAAAGAAGCTATTAAGGTGTGTAAAGATTTTCATCAAGTTATAGCTGATATTCCGAAGCCGGATTTTTTTGATCAAAGATCGGATGTATTTTTTATTGCTGATAAAATGGCATGGGGTGAATTACCTTTAACTAATTATGCTTTGACTGATGAACCATTAAAAAAACTATTTTCTATATATAAAGATTTAAATTTACCTAATCAGGTTATTCATGGTGATTGGGGAACAGGGAATATTTTATTTGATGACAAATTACCACCGGCTGTAATAGACGTAAGTCCATATTATAGACCGGCTGATTTCCCAATTGCTGTTATGATGATTGACGCAATGGTTTATGAAAATGCTGATCAATCGATTCTTGATTTGGGTAAAGGACTGAAAGATTTTGATCAATTGTTGTTGAGGGCGGTTGCCAGAAGAATTTGCGAGTACATAGGGCATCAGTTGCATCCGGAAAATGATCAGGATAGAAATCCGGAAATAATTAAGCATTTAAAATTAATGGATTTAATCATAAGTAAGGTTGAATAATATGGAGTCGATAGAGTCATTAAAAATTGAGATTGAACAAATAAAACAAAGAAATAAAAGAGTTGAATTGGATAAAGCATGGGAAACTAGTTGGACTAGAAAGCTATTGCTTGCATTCTTAACTTATTTTGTAATTGTATTGTTCTTTTATATTGCAGGGTTAGCGCGGCCATTTATTAATGCGATTGTTCCGACATGTGGTTTTTTAATTTCAACATTCACAGTTCCTGTTGTAAAGAAAATTTGGGTTAAAAACCAAACAAAGTAATTTGATGTTTTTAAGAGTTACGGATAGAGTATCATTATCATGAAAATAATTATTTACATATTGGGTTTGATTGCATCTATATTTTTGGCGAATATTTTTGCTGTGCAAGCTGCAACATGGCCGGCTGGTTTAATAGTTTTGCAAGTTCAGGAACATGGAGAAGCTTATTACATTTATCCTAAAGACAACAGGGCGTATTACTTGGGTCGTCCGGCAGATGCATTTAAAATCATGACAAGTTTGGCTTTGGGTGCGAAACATGAGTTTATTGCAAATACGGAGGTTTTTCCGCAGAGATTATCGGGTATGATACTGTTGGATGTTGAAAAAAATGGAGAAGCTTATTATATTTATCCCAAGGATAGGAGGAAATATTATTTGGGTAGGCCTGATGATGCTTTTAATATAATGCGGCATTTGGGATTGGGAATAAGTAATCATGATTTATCATATATTTCTAAAGTTCAAATAAATTTATTTGATAATCAAGATATGAATAATTTTAAGACAGTTTATATTGAAGGAGTGCCTTTTTTTGCTCAAGCGCCTTTGGGCGATTGGTCTGATCAGCGTCAGGCTGAAGGTTGTGAGGAGACCTCGGTTTTGATGGCAGTTAAGTGGGCGCGGGGACAGAGCTTGTCTGCTGATGAAGCTACGAAGGAAATAATCGCTATATCTGATTATACATTGAGTAAATACGGTGAGTTTAGGGACACTTCTTTGGAGGATACTATGAATTGGATATTTAAAGATTATTTTAAATTTGATAATGTGAGTTTAAAAAGAGGTGTGACATTTGATGAGGTTGTGACTGAGCTTGAAAAAGGAAATTTAGTAATCACGGCCATCAATGGGCAAATGGTTAATAATCCAAATTATAGGTCACCTGGTCCGCCAAGGCATATGTTGGTTCTACGTGGTTATGATGCGGATGCAAAGCAATTTATAACCAATGATCCGGGTACGAGTCATGGTGAGGATTTTAGATATGACGCAAACATGTTTTTTGAGGCTATGCGTGATTATCCAACTGGGTTCCATGAACCGATTGCAGATATCGGTAAAGATATTATCGTGGTGAGTAAATAATAATTATGATACGCGTGATGGTATTTGGTCCAGATGGAGTTGGAAAAAGTGATTTGATTCGTTTAGCGCAAAGTAAAGGAATTCCTGCGTATGATGTTGAGGCATTCGGACATAATTATGAGGATAGAAAAAAAGGTTTTAAAGTTTTAGAGAGCATGGAAAAGTCGGATTATATTTTGTTTGGTGCCGCTGATTTAAAATTGGCAGATATAAATCCATTCATGAAAACGGTTTTGCTTCTTCCTCCCAATTATGATCAATTAATTGAAAAAAGTGATCAATATGATTATGTTTTGGATGATGTGAATGTGAATTTTTCATTATTAAAAGATATTTTAATTAAAACAAATTGTCCAAAAGAATATTTATTTTAAAAAATTATTGGACTTAATATAGCTAATAAACTAAAATGTTTGTTATATGGAGGATTTTTATCTCAATTTAAACAGTAGGACGCGTATCGCGGATTTTTTATCTGAGTGGCTAGGGTATGGATCGAAAGATATTAAGGCTAAAGCGGATACGCTTTTAACTGCGTATGACGATGGTAAAGAGTTGGTAGCAGCCGATATGGCCGATGTGGTTAGAGATTTGGCTATAGATATTTGGCCGATTAGGTTTGCGTTAAATAGGTTTTTTACAGAAGAAGGGGGAATGGTGGAATGGGATTTGGTGGAAAAGGCGGTAACAAGATCAACGGCGCATTTAATGGAGAGGTTTAGAAAAACAAGTGGCGTAAATTCATTAGATGACTTGTTTAATCACGATGATTTTGATATGTCGTTTAAGGATGCGGAAAGATCAGAAATCGAGCAGGTCAGGATTCATATTCGTGAGGATTATTGGAAAAATCACTCACAGAATTTAGAAAAATTAGAGCAAGAAGGTAGATTGATTTTAGAACAATTTGTTGAGGAGATGGAAAAAATGCGAAAGATAGCTGAAGGATTACCGACCATGTTACAGGATGAATTATATTCAAAAATTTCTCGTTTTGAGGATAGAACTTTGTATTATGGCGAACACATTCCAATGGAGTTGTTGAATGAAGAGCTTGCCTATTACACAGAACAAAAGGAATTACCAATTGATTGATGATTGGCTAGGTTTATTTAGCGGTAAATAATTCTATTTTTGGTACAATGGAATTATTTTGTTTTTGATAGCCAACCAGTACAGCTTGTTTATTTGATCCGTAGGCTGAATTAATTATTGTGTATTCAGTTTGTGAATAAGAAATTAAATCAGATGCTTTGGTAAATTCTAAAATATTTATATTATCATGTATGAGCCATGATTTTCCGGTCCATACAATTCTTCCACCTGATAAAAATGGTTGCCTGTGTGCGGAAAGAGAATTATTAAATATATTATTTTTTGGCAATTGAATTTGTTTAACTTCAAGACCAGTTGATTCAAAGTAAGCGAATTCTGGTGTTAATTTATCAGTGGAAAATATTGCGCCGATTATGATTGCGTATTTTCCATTTGAACCTATTGCTGATAGAGAGCTTATATTTTTATAGAGTGAGGTTGTTTCTTGAATGGTGTTGCCATCATAATAAAATATGCGTCTATCAAAAATTGGGTAACCATGAGCAATGCTTTTAGGTCCATTTTGTTGTATAAAACTAAGCAACCAACCTTTGGTTATGGGTGTAAGTTCAATATCAGAAACGCGTGGTTCTTTAAATGCTAGAGGGAGTTCTAACGGTGATAATTCAGATAGGGCATTGTGCCAAAGGTAAATATTTTTATCTGTAGTGATTAGCCATAGACCTTGTTTGCCCGAGATATTACCAATCCATTCATGATCAGGAATGTTATATAAAATATTGGAAATATTTTTAAAATACATGCCATCATACAAAAAGGCTAGGTCGGGTTGTGCGTTCCAAAGTGTAGAGTCGCCGAGTACTAACCAGTTTTGTCCATCGGTAGCAATTTTTCTGATAGAGAGAAAGTTATTTTCTTTTAGAGTTGGGGCAAGATCGTAAGTGTTGTTTTTTGTAATATGAAAAAGTTCATTGGCATTGCCAATAAGCCATTCGTCACCACGGCTCGAAGCAAATGAAAAATATGGGATTTGGTTACCAGCGTCTAGAACTTGATATTGTGTTTCATTGGATTTTTGAGTTAATCCAATTGCGGGGATTGCCAATAGAATGGTTATAAAAAGTGGGGCAAGATATTTCATATTTAATATTAGCTTGCCTTATTTGGGGTATTTGTCAAGTTATACAAAACAAAAACACTCGGAAATTCCGAGGTTTTTGTTCTCCTGCTTTTGGGCAGATTGCCCTCTAAGCCAGTTTATTATGAGGCTATGAAGAGAGATGTATGGTCACCAAATTCTTGGAGGCGGTTTAGAGCAATGCATTGAAACAACGCTCCATACATCAAGCCCCAACGAAGAAATTGGGATACCATAAATTTATTGACAAATAACAAGTTAAAAATGATTTTTTATTTGTATTTACTTCGATTAATTTAAAGCGAAGAATGGTGATACCTTAGCAGGTTTTGATGTTTTTGTCAATCCTAATGGAGTAATAAAATTCCGCTTTGATAAGCGGAATTTTATGGTATTTTTACTTTTTTAGTCCTTTTTGTAGATCTTTTGATAACCCGTCCAAATGTGATTGCCAATTGAGTCGTTTAGGTTGGCGCCATATGTAACTTGGCTGTATTCAGGATAAGGTCCACCAACATAAATACATGGTGAATCTGTGCAGGTTTTAACTAAACGAGCATTTACATATAATGAGATGTCGCCAATGCCATTAGCATCTGCAGCATCGACTGTAAAAGTAATCATTTGACTACCGGTATAACCATCGGCCGCGTTAGTTGAAACGCTTATGGTTCCTGGGTAATCGGTTGGATAGATGTCATCTCTGATTTGAATTGTTTTTGCGGATGACCAAGTTTCTATGTTTTTAGAATCCACAACTCTGGTTTTTAGTTGGAATAATGTTTTGTTGGTATTTTGGGCGGTAAAGCTAATACTACAAGATCCTGATGTTTGGGAGTTTGTATAGCAGGTGTGATCTAGCACATCGTTTTTGTATATTTCGATGCGATTGATGCCGTCGCCATCTGTGACATTGGCCCAATAGGTAATGTAATCAGTGGTTTTGTAATTTGTTAATATTGGGCTTACTTCGGTTGTAATAGAGCTGGCAGCATTGCTGGATCCGCTTGAAGTAATTGTTAGGTTTTTGTTGTCTGAGTTTTTAAAGTTACCATTTTTATCGTACGCACGAGCGTAGAGGACGATGTTGGATCCAACACTATAATTACCGCCGTAGATGTTGTTACTACAGGTGCCATTGGTTAGACCGTATAAGTAACAAGTGTGAAATAGGGAGTTGTTTACCCATAATTCAATTTTATCCAAACCATCAGCATCACTAGCTTGGCTTTTAAAAGCGACAGTGTCTACTTGGGCCATGCTGGAGGCTGAAGGCTCTAGCCAAGAGGTAACATTTGTAGCGTAGTTGTTATTGGTTCCGGAGATTGTGTAGGTTTTAGAATATGACCAATCAGTACGTCCGTATAAATCAGTTGAGCGTACATTGATAAATAATTCTGAGCCAGCATTGTAACTGTTGGCGTAAATAACATGATCACAAATCTGTGTACCGAGGACATTGTTATAGCTACATGTTTTTACAATGTTGCCGTTTAGGTAGATATCAATTTTTTGTAAACCCTCGATAGCATAAGCGCGAGCTTGGATTGTTCTTGATTCGTTTGCATTGATGGTTAACTCACTTGGGGACATGTAAAACCAAGTGTCCATATTGGGTGTATTGGTTGTTGTTCCGGTAATGTTTACGCTAACCGTACTAGTGTATGCAGTGTTGCCATTACGATCAATAATTTTGGCTTTAAGATTCAGTCTGTGCCCGGAATCGTAATTGTTTGCGTAAATAGTTTTTTCACAAGATTGTTGACCATAAGCGTTGTTATATGAGCAATAATCTATGAGAGTATTGTTATCATATAATTCTAAACGTTGCATACCGTTTTCGGCGGTACCGTAAAATTTAATTACGCGACTTTGATCACGTGGTAAATCTTGACTAGAGACATTGGCGTCGAACCAAACGTTTAATGTTCCGCTTGTATTGTTATTGTTACGATATAAAGTTAGTGGGTCGGTTTGCTTTTGATTACCGTTGTAATCATAAGCTTTGGAATAAACAGAGATTGTGTTGTTTGAAGTGGAAATATTGTTCCAAGGCGTTAATAAATCACAAGATTCCGTGCTGTAGCTACGATTATAGTTGCAAGTACGAACGAGGTTATTGTTTACGTAAACTTCAATTTTTTGTAAACCATTGTTAGCTTTGACGTCTATGTTATAAGTTTGGTTTGAACTGTTGTTTTCGTAGTTAACATACTGTGACATGGAGATGCCATTATTATTGTTATAAATGTCATCCAAAGGAATGTAATATTGACCCAACCAAGTCCAGGCTTGCTTTCCACTAGCACTGGTTACACGGGCATTGAATGAGATTTCACTGCCTTTTGTATAGTTACTTCCATAGATTGTGTAATCACAAGAACCATAGGTCATTTCTACAGTACAGGTATGTACTATGTTGCCATTTAAGAAATATTCAATTTTACTTAATCCATTAGATGCAGAAGCATTTACATGTACAACAGAACTTTGACCATGATAAAGGTTGTGTTCGTTGTGTGAAACGGTCATGTTGGCTGTTACATCATCAGAGCTGTTAACTGAATTGCCTTGATAAAAGCGAATAGAGCGAACAGGCACGGTTGCAACTTTGCCTTTTGAGCTTGTTATGGTGGCGTTTACATCAACATTGGTACCATATGTATAAGCGGTACTTTCTATAAACATTACGCAACCAACATTGCCCTTGCTTCCATTACCATCACAAACACGTTGGCGAATGCCGTTAATGTAGAGTTCGATTTTTTCTATGCCATCAGCGGATTGTGCGCCAACAGAATATTTAGGATCTTCAATATTGCCATGGTTTACAAAGTTTGGTTCAAACCAAGCCCAGTAATTAATGTTGTTTGTAGAACTTTTAATTGTATCTATTGTTTCACTTTGATCAATATTGGAAGGTGTATAGGAAGTAGTACCTTCATCAACGCGAACTAATTTTGCAGTTAACGGTGAAGATGGACTGTTTAATCCATCATAAGAAACAGCACCACCTAAAAGAAAAGCGCCGTTGCCGTTACTGGAGACAGTCACGAAGTAGTCGTTTGTATTGTGGTAACCAACAAAGCCGGAGTCAGTGAATTTATATAAGTATTTTTCGCTTAAAATTATCCAGGATTTGGAATTATAAGCTGCAATGGTTTTGCTCCAATCCATTCCGGGGACTTTGTAGTCATGACCAAAGTTGTTTACAGAATTGCCATTAATGGTGACAAAGCCTTGTTTGTAGGTGTAGTCACCGTAATATGAATTTACAGTTTGTTCTCCTTTAATTAACACCTGGCTGCCATTACTGGCAATGAATTGTATATTGCTTAATGATGTTGAGAGAGGATTAAAGTAGCCGTTTTGGTAAAAATATACATTTACAGTTGCATTGGTTTGCGGTAAGGCGAAAATCCAACCCCCTGAAGTAGGCACGACTTGCGGTGCGGTAAATACGCTTTGTTTATCAGCCGGTGAAACATGACGTACGGAATAAGGTTGGTTATGGCCGTAGCCTGAATATGAGGGCAATGTGACTTGTGTTAATGAGTTGGTGCCAACACTCCATTTAAAGACACGAGCTTGTGATGTGACTATCATCCAGACACCATCTTTTCCATTTATAGAAGCGATGGCTTCATTGCTGTTCATGTTATTTCGCCAAGTACCGGCCGGGTAACCCCAAGTGCCATCTTTGTATGTTAAAACTTCGTAGTTATTTGTATTGGAAACCACGTTCTTTAAAAACATAATGGTTTGACCATCGCTAACAATATCATCAACGCGGTTTAAACCGGCATTTCTGACCTCGGTTGTGATGTCCGTCATAATCGATCCATCAGTCTTCCAGACGTGGCCACCTGTATAAAGTTCTTGGCCGTCTGTTAAATACCAATATGGGTGTGCATAAGCGCTAGCCCAGACTGGACGATTTTCACGAATAGATAATTTATCGGAAATATCGTTCCATTGCCATGGACCGGTGTCTGCATTGGCTAAAGAAGCCATGCCGAGAGATAGGCCCAAAATTGCAGTTAAAATTGCAACAGGGCGGATAAGTTTAGTGTACATAGATATATTTAGCTTGGTTAAGCGATTTTTTGATAGTAAAATAGGCACAAATTTATTATCCCTTAAAATGGGTTAATAAGTCAATATAGCAGAAAATTGTGATTTTGTCAATGGTAGGATGTAAAAAAGCACCTAGTTAGGTGCTGTGGTATGAGAGGAATAGGTCGCCGTTTCCGTAATGTAGATAGACGGCGTCCAGTTCTTTATCGGGTTCTTTTGGTAGAACCGTGATTGTGAGGCAGACCGCTTGTCCGGCAAGTGACTTCGTGGCTGTGATATATGGAACGGGATCTTTTCCGAAAAGCTCAACCAGTGCATTCCAAAGTTTGGCATCGCCCTTGGATCCTGGGCTATCTGTGAGGACGAACTGTACAAAATCGTCCGGATGTTGTTTTGAGCCATTGCCTTTGATTGCGTGAACCGCCTCCAGTTTAAAGTTGTTGTTTTCCAACATTTTAAAAAAACTGTCGAGCTTTACAAGCGGTTCGCCTCGTGAACTGAGAAGAACACGCTCGTGGCTTTGATCATTGGTTGTCACAACTTTTTCGATATTGAGTTCAAGTTCGGCGATCCAGGCATTAGCGTGTACATGATCGTTGAAAATGATTGTGGTCATGTGAGGGCTCCTCGGGTTGTTGACTAGAGTGTTTATATATCAATCCTATACAGTTATGTCAATCTAATGAGGTTTAGTAACTATTTGTAATGCCGTGATCCATTCATGAATTTTTGTAGGATTGCAAAATATTGTGTTAGGTGGAGCGGTTTCCGTGAGTGCGCCAGTAGAGCTGGCAATTATTGGTAGGTCAAAAAGATTAGCCTCATGTAAGGGTAGTCCAAAACCTTCGTACCAAGATGGGTAGAGCAGAGCGGTAGAGTTTTGATAAAGCCAAGCGAGTTCTTTGTTACTGATAAAATTAGGTGCTTGAAAATAGGCTAAATACTGTGCAGTTGGAATTTTTCCACCCAAGACAATTGGAGTTATGTATTGTGATGGGTTTTGCAAATTGAAGTATGAGATTGCGCTTACTGCGGTTTTTGCATTTTTACGAGGATTATCGCCTCCAAAAATTATTGCGAAACGAAGAGCTGTTTTAGGAAGCCAATCAGGTGGTCTATTTGTTGTTATTGGTTCTTTGTTCCAAGTCAATGGAGAAAAAACCTGACATTTTGCAGATGGGATGTTTAAAAGTGTATATAAATCTTTTTTTGTTTGATTGGAAACACAATCTATTATTTGAGCTTCCTTATATAATTTTTTTATTGGAATAAGTTTATGCCAGAGACGTTTTTTAACGCTAAACCAGCTAGGTTCTATAAAAAAAGTTAAATCATGTGCGAGTATTTGGTAAGGTAATGTCATTTTGCCGAGATAGGCAATATTGGGCAATAAAAGTAGATCAAAGTTTCCAATTTTTTTTAAGATTGAATTTACCAATGAAAAATTTAAAATTGATTTTAAGGTTAGGTATTTATTGGGTAATTTAATATGATAATATTGGAAATTATTTTGTTTACAAAAAGTTTCTACAATGGCAGAAGGTTTTATACCCGAAGTAAAACAAGTGTATTGATTGTTTTTGTCTTGGGCTTTTTTTATAATCCATTGACGTGCTACCTTGCCAATTCCACCACAGGTTGGATCGGCCAATGGACGTGCATCAATTAAGATACGCTGCATAAGCGGATTCTAACAGTGCGAGTTCGTCACTTTCTTGAGTTGATAAGTTTAAAAAACGTGACAACGATTCCAGTAGTTTGTTTTCAAAGTTTTGATGACTAAATGTTTCTGCGTGTTTACGAATTGAAACGGGGTCAAAATTATTTTTTTTGTGTCGGATTACTGCATCTCCAATATCTTCCCAGGTTTGCATGTCTATAAAAGTACCGGTTATGCCTGGCAGAATTGTTTCTGAGGCGCCTCCTTTACCATAAGCGATAACTGGACGTCCTGCACTCATTGCCTCTATAGCTGTAATACCAAAATCCTCGATTTGTGGATGTATGAATCCAGACGAATAGCGATATAATTTAGTTTTTTCCGTATCATTAATTTGTCCAACAAATTTTGTTTTTTTACTGGCTAGTTTTTTTAAATTTTTTAATTCAGGACCGGTTCCAAAGATGATAAGAGGCATGTTTAGTTTATTAAAGGCCTTAACAATAAGATCAAAACGTTTATAGGGGACTAATCTGCCTCCGGTGAGCCAGTATGTACCTTCATGTCGTGACAAAGGAATGCGGTGCGTATCAACTGGAGGATGAATGACTTGGGAGTCGCGTCTATAATGTCTTTTGATGCGTATTTGACTGGTGACTGAGTTTGTTAGGATTAGGTCGGGTCTTTGAGCGGCTTGATAATCCCAGCCTCGTAAACGATGAAGTAGTGGTGGTAATACTGCTCGGATCAAAGCCGGTTGTGGTAAGTCAGCTAAATAGCCAATACGGTCCTCCCAAAGAAAACGAGTTGGGGTGTGCAAGTAGCAAATGTGTTTTGCGGTCGCTGGGACAATAATACCTTTTGCAAAAGAGCTGGATGATGAAAGTATAAGATCGTAACCATTAAAGTTTAAGTGTTCTGTGGCTAGTGGTAAAAGCGGCAAGTACCATTGGTAATATCGTTTGGCAAATGGCCAGTTATTTAAAAAAGCTGTTTTTATTTTTGCATCTTTAAAATCTGAATGCGTTCGTTTAGGATTGTGTATTAATACATGAATATCAGCTGATGGGAATATTTTTTTTAGTGCAGTAAAAACACGTTCCGCACCACCGTCTTGAACTAGGTAGTCATGAACAATGGCGACACGCAGCGAATTGATTTTTTGTTTAATTTGTTCCGTATCTGTGGACATGTGCAAATCTTAACCAATGCGCAACAAAAAGGGGACAGAGCGTCAAGGCTCGTTCCAATATTTTTTTATTATTTATCTAATAAGCTCCGGTTTTTTGGATTACGGCGAAAGGTGTTTTTATCAAAATGTAAATATCAAGTAATGGGGACCAGTTTTCTATGTACCAAATGTCTAAGCGTGCTTCTTCATCCCAGGTTAGATCTGATCTGCCAGAGATTTGAGCTAAGCCGGTTACACCGGGTTTGATGGTTAAAACGCGACGTTGTTCATCTGTATATTTTTCTACTTCACGAGGTTGATGTGGGCGTGGGCCTACCAGTGACATGTCACCTTTCAAAACACTAATAAAATTTGGAAATTCATCAATGGACCAGCGGCGTAAAAAGTTTCCGGTTTTCAAGATGCGTGGATCGTTGGCTATCTTATAGACCGCGCCTTTTTTGATGCTTTGTTCTTTGATTAATTTTTGTTCTAGTTCGAGATTCTTTTTTACGTCCTTAAATTGAGGACCAATAGAGAATTTTTTAAACATGGTACGGAGTTTGTAGGTGATGAAACTTTTACCCCGTTCACCAATGCGTTCGCTTTTATAAATTATTGGAAAACCATCTTCAAATAAAACAAGCAAGGCGCCAAAAAGCCAAAGTGGCGAGGATATTAATAGAATTATTAT
>JAHJSR010000001.1 GCA_018830085.1 Patescibacteria group bacterium | reverse complement strand
TCAAAAAAAGCAAAAAAAGTTGCTAAAGAAGATGCTGAAGAAAAGACAACTAAAACAGCAGCCAAAAAGGAGACAAAAAAGTCAACTAAAAAGGTTGCTAAGAAAAGCAAATAATCTTTCCCCCGCCCCTTTGGGAAAGAAAAGAATCAGACTCATTTGAGTCTGATTTTTTGTGTTATACTTATTATATGACTACTTGGAAAAATACAAAACTCAAACAATTAACCAAGGCGTTGCTTTCGATGAAAAACGAAGCAGAGATGTTGAATTTTTTGCGAGATGTTGCGACGCTCGAAGAACTAGAGGCTTTAAGCAGCAGATGGAGTGTGGTTTTGGAGTTGGAAAAAGGCACGAGTTACAGAGATATTGCGAAAAAGACGGGTGTTAGCACAGCAACGATTACCAGAATCGCTCATTGGCTGAATAATGGCGAGGGCGGTTATAAAACCGCATTAAGCCGATCTAAAAAAGGCTGATTTTAGTTATAAATACTTCCCACCATCACAGGACTTGACAAATCCTTGCCTGTGTATTAATGTGTTAATACAGTAAATCAATATGATTAGTCAAAAACAACAATTGCATCATATTTCCAACCTCAAGTAATTGGGCGCTGGTTTAGTTTTAATTACTTTGAGGTCATACAATCGCTAATAGGCGATTTTTTAATTATTAACCAATTTATATGAAAAATGAATATATAAAAAAGATACTGGAATACGATAAAAAAACCGATAACTATTATCAGCCGGAAATAGAAAGAATCGTCTCGGAGTCTTATGAGAGCAATAAACCAATCGAGCTTCTTATGTTTACTTGCTCAACGATTAATGACGGTAAGCTGTATTCCGATAAACCTTGGGAGTATGTTTCGCTGGATACATCAGGAAATAATCTCGAGAAAGATATATCTCGTTTAAGACAAATATTGGAACAGATCAATAAATTATCCAAGGTCAAGCTTACCATTATTATTGGCAATACGGATCCTTACTATATTTACCTTCAACAATTTCAAAAATTTGATGATAACGAAAAGCCTGAAATTTGGAAAAACTTTATTACCAGATGGGCAACGTACCGAGATTCTTTGGAGAAATGGCTAAAGAATGAATTGCCGCAAATTGATGTGGAGGTAATGAGCTGGTATAGCATGGAGAAGATGCTCGAGAATGATTGGGCTACGGTTTTTGAAAATGAATTTATTGCAACATATCAAAACATCGAAGCATATTTTTCCGAAGAAGATATCCTTTGGGAGCATGAATCTTTATCTGCACAATTTGGACCGGGAAAGTATTTTGTTGATTTAGACAAGCCAAACCAAGAAGTATTAAAAGATTGGGTTAAGAGAAAATTTGCTGAATACGCCGTACAAGGTTTATGGCTTAAGCGCAAATATCCAGATGCCATACTTATTCAAAACGAAAAACCAAGCGATCTCCGTACAAAAATGTACCAGCCAATATTAAAAGAACGCTCAAAACAAGATCTTCCCATTATTTACTTTTTTGGAGTTGATAATGTTGGCTATGCATAAAGAGGTTCTTGGGGGTCTTATCGACAGGCAATCAAGCGTGTCGAAAAACTCCCCCTGGAACCGAAGGTGAACCTTGAAAAAAACAGATGTTAATAAGATGAGCGGTAAAGCACTAAAAGCACTTGATTTATTAACTCAATTTGAGTTGTATGAAATCGGGAATCTACCACGCTTTGCAAAATGCCTGGAAGTAGAGACTATAACCTTTATCACGTTTGCCTGCCTGGGAACAAAGAAAGGTAAAGAACAACTGAAGCTGAGTGTTGATGAAACTTTATTTTTTAAAAATTATAGGAAGACGGCAAGTAAGCTATTTCAGATTTTGGCAGAAAATGGAGTAGGCACAAACCTTCTCGTTGTCCTACCAGACCTTGAACCAAGGCGTACGTGGGGTTGGAGTGTGCCACAAGAGGAGTTGACCGGTTATTGCCAGATGATGGCAGAAGATGCGAGCCCGAGCTTGCCGAATGACTGGAAAATTGCGGTTTGGTCTGAACTGGAAAGTGCAACCGATGCCGTGGCGGGTTACGATGATGCATTAGACTGGGCAATAAAAAAAGCTCATCCGATTATAGTTAGCGAAGAAACTCTCTTCTTTAAAATGCTAGCTAAAAGACATCCTGATATATTAACCAAAAATAAACCAAAAGATATGGCTGTGCGGCAAATTGCCGCCTACGCACACGAGGGCAGAGTCCTTGAAGAGCTTTATCCTGATGCGATATTAATTCAGGCTGATGCACCTGTTTCGCGTAAGGACAAGATGTTCCAACCTCTTCGAAAAACCCACCTCCCAATTTTTCATCCCTTTGGATGAAAGGAGGCGCGATGCGTACGATGAACAGAAAATGCGGCGGACTGGCGGCGCACATTTGGCTTGGGAAATGATCCCTCGATCATTTCCCTTTTTTATATCTTCCGACTATCGTAGCCCCAATGTAAAAGCGCTTGGCGTTGTTTGCGACGACAGTCCAAATCCCCTGTTTTACAATTTTTTTTGATTTGAGCGGCGTGACGACTAATCGCTTTCCAGCGTTTAATCTGTCTCTCATCATCTGCTGAGCGTCGTCCTAAATAATACCTACAATACCATTCAAACCAACCATGCGGATCTTGTTTATTAATCCAGCCTTTGGCTTTCCAGTAAGATAATGGCATACTGGCACGTATTTTAAAGTAATTGAGCTCACCATGTTTTTCGTGATCAGGGGATAACTCAATATTAGCAAACCAAATTTTTGGATATTCTCTGGGAATAAGATTTTCAACACCAATAAAATACGCCCCACCAAAGACACCAAGCTTAAGCATTTCTTGAGGTTTAAGTTCGGGTTTAAAATCATCATGAAAATTACGGCCGGCCGGTTCTGTAATGTAGTAACTATAATTCTTTTGAAAGTTATTATTAACATTGACCCTCTTCCCATGCCCTGAAGCTTTACGCGAAGGGGGGTTACCTTTTTTAATTTTTGGCATATACTGATATTATAACAAATATGCGTTTAACTAATAGCTCTAGTAAAAGTTAACCCGCTATAAGTTAATATAAATGTATTTTTATGAAGGAATTTCCAAACAAAAATTGGTCAGGTGGATTCTTGTATAATTCTAAGACAAAGTCAGTCCTTCTGCATAAACGCGATGGAAATACTAAATTCAATCCCAATAAATGGGCTTTTTTTGGTGGATTGGCCGAAGGTAATGAGACGCCTGAGCAATGCCTCGTTAGAGAGCTGAAAGAGGAGTTAAATTTTGAAGTCACACCTGATGAATTGATCCCAGTTTGCGATTATCTAAATAAGGAGTTAAACACTTACCGTTATGTTTTTTGTATCCCGTCAGAGATCGAGAAAACAAAATTAGTATTAGGAGAAGGCGCGGGATTTGATTGGATACCTCTAGATAAATTGGATGATTATGAACTTACAGAAAAAACTATTAAGGATTTAAATACATTTATTGAAAAATTAATTTGAACAAAGATGATTTACAAAAAAAATAGCCGAGGCTGTTTTTTTTATTTGCGTGAGATCCAGTATGAATAAAATGTTGGCAAAACAACTATCATGGCGATGATAATCATGAGTACATAGAATGGCGAAATCCAAAGTATGCTATTTAAAATCATCAGAAGGCCACCAAGCACAAACATCCAACCAGAAAATCGTTGGCTTTTTTGCCAAACTTCTGGGTCAGCTAAAGTCCATGGAGTTCTTAAGCCAACAAAATAGTTATGACGTACTTTACCCATGTAATTTCCCAAAATAACAAACATTGCACCAATTCCAAAAGTAACAAGACGACCAACTAGATAGGACTGTTCAATATGCAAGGATATGTACATGGTAACCGCATACATGTGGGCAAAAAAGATAACAAGTGTTAATTGAATCACTTCCCATGCTTTTTTAAATTTTTCATAATTTTCTTTTTTAGGATCAATCCTCTGCAGTAATGGGAAAAGAATAATCATAAGCAAAGCAATAGCAGGCATCATCCAAACGCCAATGTTTTTTGGCATCCAATTATCAACCTCATTATTAACATTCCAATGAGATGGAATCATGTCCGGTAGATAGGAATATAAAATAGCACCAGTGATAAACATCAAAGCAACAATAATCAGCTGAGCTATCCTTATGTTGGATAATTTATTTTTTAGATTTTTCATATTGAAAAAGATTAAACATTGTTTTAGATATTTCCTCGAATACAGACAAGTTAAGTGAATAATAGATAAATTGACCCTGACGCTCAGTCACAACCAAGTTGGCACGCTTAAGAATATCCAAGTGATGAGAAAGTGACGCTTGGGTAAAATCAAAGTTTTCTAAAAGATCAGTTACGGACATACTGCGTTTTTTTAGTAACTCTAAGATTTTACGCCTGTTTGGATCGGCTAAAGCTTTAAATACATGTTCCATAATATATAGATGTTTGTCTATATATTAATATATTATTTATAACATGTCAAGTCCATCAATATGATAAAACAAAAGTCTACTAGTTTTTAGCCTATAAATATCTATTATTGGCTTTTTTGGTTTACTGTTGTTATATTGCAATCAACTTACATATGAAAGCTATTAATTTATTTGCATTTCTAGCCATCCTATTCTGTACAGGACAAGGATGTGCCCATAAAAACCAATCTACTGAATTTTATACAAGTAGACCCCAAGCTTTAGAGCATAGCAATTTTTTCTTAAACCAAAAATCAGATTCATTTGATATTAGGAATAAACAATCAAAAAATGAAATAAATATTGATAATTTTGCTACTGAACCATCTGAATTGGATAACTAATTTTTTGTTTAATGACCTTATTAATCCTAATATCTAATTCTTCATCAGATAACGTATCTAATGCATCACGCATTGCTTGAATAATATCCGTTCTTTGACCAGATCCCCTATCATTAATAGTTTTATTTTTTGGGATCATGGAGTTTTCCACGCTTAGCATCATGTCACAAGCAAACGCAATATCATTGAGATTTTCTAAATTCCCCATCGTAATATCATCAGATATAATAATTCCTTCGTAACCAAGATCTTCAGTAAGAAGGTTTCTAATAGCCATTGATCCAACAGCGGGATGCTGATTATCAATAGATGGATAAAGAGCCTGTGAGAACATTATGACCGGAATAGTTGGTAATATTGGCTGATAAACCATAATATCACTAGCTAATAATTGATTAAGATTTTTATTTACAATAACTCCAGGTTGATGCGTATCACCAATTGCAGAGCCAATACCGGGAAAATGCTTAAACGTAAACATTACCCTCGTTCCAGAGCCGTTTTGATAATCTAGAAATCCTCTTGCATAAGCCGACAATAATTCCTGAGTATTACTCGCATTTGAGCCAAACACCCTTGCTTCTCGATCAAGTTGAGTTTTAGATCCATCTAAAGGAGACAGATCAGCCACCGGCCCAAAATTAACTGTAAAACCAGCATCATCCAATGTTTTAGCAAGCCCAAACACATAGAGTTTTTGATAATCCAATAAAAATTCTTGCTTTTTTTCATCAGAAAGTGATGCGTAAAGTCGACCGATTTCATCCTGACTTGGTAGCTCCACTATTACCTTTCCATCACCTGGAACTTTTTCAAAATATTTTAATACAAAGTCTTCAACTCCCTGATCAAGATGCTCTGATATATCTGTAATAAATTTTAAACGATCAACCAGGCCACCTTCTTGATCTATCGCGATAAGCGGAGTACTTGTAGAATTTTTTAATTGCAGATTGGCTGTTTGTATTTGCTTAAAAGTTTTACCTTTTAATTGCCAGCCCGGCCAAAATACACCACCGAAATTTTTATCTTGATGTAAAAGTGCATAATCAGCCGGAACCATCATAAGTCCATCAATCTTTTGATCATGACTCATGGAATTTACAATTTGTTGTACTTGTTGATCTTTGGTTGGCGCGGAATCTACTTGAGAGGAAATGGTACACCCGGAATTTATTAAAATCAGGGACAATATTATAAATATAACTTTATAATGTTTAAACATAATCTAATTGAGTTGTAATTCAATAAATGAGTGTTGTCGAATCATTTTATTGCCTTCATGTTCGTTGACAATATGATTGATAAGATTAAAACCGTTCTTTTTAAACTGCTCAATATACCAATCCGGAGTTTGAATAGAAAATTGCATACTTGTTTTACGTTTTTCTATTCTGCGATTCTTATGCGTTATTTCCCAAAAATATTTTATATCTAATACTCGTTTCTCCGGCCTTCTGGTTATACTGCTTTTACGACGAATAATAACCCCCAGCTCTTTGATACAAAGCGGATCGGTCCAATCTATGATTTTTGTTAAAGGATGTAATTTTGAAATGCGAATATTGCGGTTAATATCGAAAAAGAATTTTCCTTTCGGTTCCAGATGGAGTTTTATGTTTTGTATTAACTTTGGTATTTCTTTTTCATTAAACTGACTAATAGAATTATAAGGGAAGATAATAGTAGAGAATTTTGAATGGCTTTTAAAGTTTAGCGCGTCACCAATAATAAACGGTATTTTAAGTTTTGCTTTAACGGCTTTTTTGCGGGCGATCTTGATCATTTCTTTGGCATTATCAAGACCAACTATGTTGATCCCCGCCTTTTTTAAGGGAATCGTTATACGTCCAGTGCCACAGCCCAACTCCAGTACTTTGTGTTTTTTACTTTTTAGTTTTTTTATGTAGAACTCAATATCACCATCATTAGATCCTTGTTCACCATATTCATATTGCCATGCAAACACAGCATCATTGTATCTATCTAGTGTATTCATAGTTATATTACTATCATTTTTTGAATAAATTCCTGAATATCATTTGGAACATCATTGTATGTGGCGGAAATATTGGGATCACCGATACCAAGACTAAGAGCGTGTTTGATGAATGGATTCTCCACAACAGACTGTTTGCCTAGTTCTTTAGCCTGACCATTAATCCAGATCATTAACTTATGCAGTGACTTATGTTGCCATGGGGTTTGCTTGTATAAATACGTTAAAAAAGATAATGCGCCGATTTCTGCTGCGATTTGATCAGAGCTAGCTATGAGCAATCCTGTTTCTGGAGAAATAATATGTGCCGGCAAAAGACCCTGATCTCCAACAGAGACGTGTCTATCTGGTCCAAAAGTAGTCTGAGCTTTTGTGCCAGTAAAAAACGTACAACGTAGCTTATCATGCAAAGTTAAGCTTATTTCTACAATTTTTTCAAAAAAACTATCTCTTTTATCATCTTCCATTTTTAATAAAGATCCTTTAGCGAGTTTACGTATAAATGATGCATAAGGTCCGTTGGCATGGAACTGAATGCGACTATCCTCACGTAGGACACCAACCATATTTTTAAATCCTAAAGTTACTCCTGATTGGGCATGAGTACTTAAGCGTGGAAGGCTAATAATATGATCCACTTCTTGAATCCATTTTGTAACAAAAAAACCATCTTCCCAGGACTGCGTTCTTTCGGTTTTAAAATTATAAAATCCTTCATCCCATTTTCTATCTTCAAAAGCTATAAATTTTAATTTAGATCCTTTGCTCATACCGGATTTATAAAAATTTGTTATTGTTGATCCATATTTTTTACCGCTAGCATCTTGCAAGACATATCCAATTCCAGATTGATCGCCAACAATAACCTCTGCTCCCTTTTGAATAAGTAAGTCGGCGATAATATGAAGCGTGACAGGATCAGATGTCGATGGATATGGATGTGGTGAGTTAAGAGCCGGTTTAAGCAAGACTCGATCACCTCTTTGAAGCCAAGAACAGTCATTATTTACTGTAAGAAATAATTCTTCAACCTTACACTTAAATTCATCTGGACTTATATCTTTATCTATTCCTTGAAAAGTTACTTTTGACATATATAAACATGATACTAGAATGGAGCATTTAAAACAAAAAACCCGATAGATTCGGGCTTGATTGTTAATAAAAACTTTACTTTTTAGATTTCAAACCAAGCCCGCTAATAATAAGTACAATAAAATACATAACAAAACCATAAACACAGGCTGGAATTGAGGCCACTGACGTACACCCTCCTCCAATTGGGCAAACTTTAGTAAAAAGTTCACCATATGATAGATATCCGGAAAATAACATTCCCGCTATGGCGATACAAAAGATAATTTTTAATGCAAGTTGTTTGTTCATATAAAAATATTATACATTAGTTTAATAAATTTGTAATTCTTAAAAAGAAAAAAGTCTCATTTTGTTAACGAGACTATAGTGGTAGGCGGAAGGCTGAGAAGCTTCCTTCAACATCCTCTCCAGCGAGAACTATCCCGCTTATTTCGTAACTGGAACTCTCTACAGTACGATATTCTAGATTGTCGTAGTAAAAGTCCAACTGTTTTTCATAGATGGTTCCATGATCATCAGCTCCGATTGTCAAGAATCGACCATCCTGTTGGATGTAGAGAGAATGACAGGTGGCATCATGATCCGGAGTGAATTGATCCCCTTCAAAACACCAAGATCCTTGCATGTTTGCAACAACATGGACCGGCAAGGAGCGGCATAGCGAGTTGACCGTAGCGGACTGCCAACCTGATTCGGGTTCTACACAAACAGTTACGGTAACACTAGGCTCTTGCGTTAGGTTTGGTTCGGAGAAAATATCGTACTTTGCTTCGAGCACGATTGAAGAGTTGTGTTTCGTGGCCGGATATCCGACAATACTGACTACAGAATTGTCGGTAACGCTCCAAGTGTACTTGACTGCGACCTTGGACACGCCGTTGCTGTCTGCGAAAATGCCTTGCGCATGTACTTTGTGACATTCTTTATCCTCCTCGACATTGAGCGGCACCGCGACTTCGTCGGGATCTGGCTCACAGGTCTCTAGAATGATACTATTAGGATCTGTGGGATTGTTTTTTTGATGATCTTCCACAGGAATTTTGGCGTCGACTGTTTCGGAATCGTTTTCCTCTAAGACAAAATCATCAAAATTGAGTTCGGGTTTATTGTTGAGCTTTGAATCCTGGAAGTCCTCAGCATTCTGAGCCGCTTCGGCGAGTTTGAAGGGTTCATTATCAAACACACAACCCAGTTCGCTGGCGAAAACCAGAACACCGATACCGGTCGCAAGGAGAAAATGCTGGATACGTTTCATG
>JAHJSR010000084.1 GCA_018830085.1 Patescibacteria group bacterium | reverse complement strand
GCGCTTACTATGCTTTGGCATAAACTTATTGGAAACCGGCTTATTTAGCTCACGGTCCCGTGGTGCGGACGTCCCACATCGCTAAAGCTATGAGAGACTCCCACGTTAATTGTAATGGGATTAGGTTACATTAAATTTAGATTTTAGTCAAGATATTTGACTCGTGGGTTTGAGCCTTAATTAAGCTTAATCTTCGCTCACAATTTAAATTTTTAGGCTTTTTTCTGTTCTCTTCGGATGATTATCCAGTGGTATAGAAATAGGGGAATGCCGACAAATAAAAATGATAGATCTCTAACTGCATCTTTTTGATTACGAATAGCACGCAATTCCTCTTCGCTAATTTGATTGTTTTCGCATTCTGCGATTCTTTGTTGATAAACTTCATCAGGTTCTGTCATGCTCGGGTCCTTGACCATCATATAAGAGCAAGGTTGCTCACGGTATTCATTAAGATCGGCCTTGGGGAATACCCAAGTCTTGAGTCCAAGATTAACTATGTCAGCCGTAGAAAATACAACCATCATTAAGGCAATAAGCGAGACCAGGTAAAAATATACGGTCTTGATTATCTGTGATTTTGACATTTGCATAGAGTTTGTTTCTTTATCATCGCGGAGCAAATAAATGAGCCCAACAATGAGCAATATAAAAATAATAAAAATACTTAAAGGGAAAAACATGGATAGCATATCTATTGCATTCATAAATTCAGTATATCTTATTCAATATAAAAACAAAACTATTAAAATTCAGGCCTAAGCCTGAATTTTTTTATACTACTTCTAGTCCCATTTGTCTTGCTGTACCCTCCACTTGTCGCATGGCCGCTTCCACAGTCATACAGTTAAGGTCGGGCATTTTCTTTTCAGCGATTTCTTTTACTTGTTGTTTTGTTACTTTTCCGGCTTTTTCCTGCAAAGGCTTTTGAGCACCTTTTTTGATACCGGCTGCCTTTTTAAGCATTTCGGCTACTGGGGCAATTTTTAGAATAAAGTCGTAGGTTCTGTCTTCATATACAGTCAGCACACAAGGCACGACTTCACCCATTCTATCCTTAGTAGCATCATTAAATCTTTTACAGAACTCAGCTATATTTAAGCCGTGAGGACCTAAGGCTGTACCAACTGGAGGTGCTGGATTTGCCTTACCACCTTCGATTTGAAGTTTGATAAGTGTCTTAATTTTTTTAGCCATAATATTGTTAAATTTAAATTCTTGATAGCGTCATTGACGCAGGCACACGGGATGAGAAGCACATCTCGCATGCAACGCCAATGAGCATGTAGTTATTAAATCTTTTTTACCTGTGTAAAGTCCAGTTCCAAAGGAGTCTCGCGTCCAAACATACTTACCAAGATTTTAACCTTACCGCGAGCGCCATCAATTTCAATAACCTTACCTTCGAATCCCTTAAACGGTCCATCGCCAATTTTTACTGGAGAACCTTCTTGAATATCAAATGTATAGGCAGGCTCGTCTTGTGTTCCGGATCTCTTTACTAAATAGTTAACCTCTTCCTCTGATAAGGGAGATGGAGTTGTGCCTGTTCCAATAAAACCAGTTACATTGGGCGTGTTGCGTACAACGTACCAAGAGTCATCTGTAACTACCATCTCAACTAGTACATAACCAGGGAATATTTTTTCCTCAACCAATTTGCGTTTGCCATTCTTAATCTTTATCTTTTTTTCAATAGGCACCATGACGTTAAATATTTTATCGGACATTCCCAGTGTATCGACACGTCGTTTTAAGTTATCAGAAACATTTTCCTCATAACCGGAGTAGGTATGTATAGCATACCATCTGCGGCCAAGGTCTAGGGTTTGTTTTGGCATACGCTTTTATGATTATTGGTTGTCGGGTGTGGTTATTGGTTCCACATTATCAAAGTCAATTGTTGGCTGTTCTGTGTTCACTTGATCAAGCGGTATTGTATCAGGTACAACTGGCGCTTCAATTGGTAAATCAACTTCTTGAGCAGCCTGAGACTGTGTAAGGGTTGTGCTAACAACACGACTCAAGCCCATATCAAGTAATCCAAAAAATGCAGCGACTCCCAAGCTAATAATAATTACTAGTGCTGAATATCGAACTGTTTGCTCACGTGATGGCCAGGTGACTTTGTGTAACTCGTTTTTAGATGATCTAAGATAATCAATCAGTTTTGAGATTATAGACATAAATGTTTTTTAAAAAGCCCTTTCCCAGGGCAGCCTTAGTTTAGCAAAAAAATGAGTTTTTGGCAATAGTGTCAAGTACTTATAATAAGTGGCTCAATCTACATAAAAAATAAAACCGCCAAGCTTTGGCGGATTGGGGGCAAGTTGCGGATAAAGTAATTACCCAGTAGGTCTTGACAAGAGGTCAGTGTGCTGTTCTAGAACTGTCAGGATTTCATCTTGAAGACTAGCTAGCTCATCATGCGTCTTCATTTCTCGTGCTTTTTTAGGTAGATTTCGCGCAGCGAGCATCTCGCGCACTTTCAGCATCTGCTCATCGGAGATAGTGGGTAAGTGTGCAGGCATAGCCAGAGCAAAGTCATCAGACCCACTCGTAAACACGGGTAGTATTTTCGCCAAACAAGGATCAGTGTCCAGAATTTTTTTAAATACAACAGCCGATGACACGTGATTAAGCGGAAGCTCGGTTCCGGGTTTTTCGCCCATACCGGCGTAGGCAAAAAAATAATTCTGTTTGCATATAAATCTGGGGGATTCTCTAAGTAGCAGAGCCTCCATGAAAATGTTAAAGATATATGCGTATATCAATAGCGTGGCAGCGTTGCGTGGGACTTCAGCGGGCATGATATCCATGTCTTCATGCACCACTTGATACAAATATCTAAGATCCGAAATATGCATGTGAGCCTCCTTCGTTTGGTCTGGGTAATCTATAATCGTTTACAACAATCGTCAATAATTTTTAATGTTCACTTATTTTAGTCATTATTAAAAATATATCCTAAGTCGATGTATCAATTATTTAGACATATTGTTGCAAATAAAAAAAACGAGTATGAACTCGTTTAAAAAATTTATAATTATTTTTTTACTTCACTAATATTTGAATTGTTTTTCCTTGCGCTACATATCCGACCAGTTGTTGCACTTCTTCCTTAGCTCTATCTGTCGCGCGGTTAATAAATTCTTCTTTTGTCGCGGTCTCTTCTGCGATTTTTGATAACTCCGATAAAGCCTCATTATATCCATCTTCATTTTGTAAGACTCTTTTTAAAATTCCTTGTTTATTTTCTACTTCAATTGGTCCTAATAATCTTACGTTAAACAAAGTTGCTTGAGGAATTGCAATGGAAATATTATCTCCATCAATTGTAACATCATCAGAAGTGACATCGGC
>JAHJSR010000083.1 GCA_018830085.1 Patescibacteria group bacterium | reverse complement strand
TGGACAGCCTCATAATATGCAGCCCTGCGACAATGGATATCCCAAAGCAGGATCGTGCGCAGATTGCTGCCAAGAGTCACCAATCAAACCCTACTTCAATTTCTGTGCCGATTAGCGTCAACGCGCGGCACTAGACGCTCCTCATCTCGGAGCGTTTTTCTATACAAAATAGAATTCAATAACAACTTTGAGAGTTATCCCCAATGACTAGTTTCTTCCAATTTGCTAAGCTGATGTTTATAGAACAAATATAGAACAAAGTCTTAAACAATGGTTTAGTTTATTAATGAACGTAGAGCTCGTATTTATTAAAAAAAATAATTTAGAATTAGTAATTCGTAACTATATATAGTATGGCAAAAAAAGTAGTTGATGAACGCGCAGAGCGTCAAAATGCAGCCCAAGAGGCTATCGATCAAATCAAAGAACGTTTTGGTGAAGGTTCTATTATGCGCTTAGGCGAAGCAAAAAAAATGGTAGTTGAATCCATACCAACTGGTTGTTTATCTTTGGATCTCGCACTAGGCATTATGGGAGTACCACGAGGTCGTGTTATAGAAGTATATGGACCAGAAGCATCCGGTAAAACCACCCTTGCTCAACATATAATCGCAGAAGTTCAAAAAATGGGCGGCATCGCGGCTTTTGTCGACGCTGAACATGCATTAGATCCGGACTATGCTAAAAAAATTGGTGTTAATATCAACGACATGTTGATTTCTCAACCGGATACTGGTGAACAAGCTCTTGATATCGTGGAAACCTTGGTTCGCTCCAATGCAGTTGATGTGATTGTTATCGATTCGGTCGCGGCGCTCACCCCAAAAGCAGAAATCGAAGGCGAGATGGGAGATTCTCATATGGGTCTTCAGGCTCGTCTAATGAGCCAAGCTCTTCGTAAACTTACGGCCATAGTTTCTCGCACAAAAACTTCAGTTATATTTATTAACCAGCTCCGTCAAAAAATCGGCGTCATGTTTGGTAATCCAGAAACTACTACCGGTGGCATGGCTCTTAAATTTTACTCTTCTGTGCGTATCGAGGTTCGTCGCAGCGCTCAGATTAAAATGGGGGATCGTATTATAGGTAATCGCGTTAAGACTAAAATTGTTAAAAATAAAATGGCAGCACCTTTTAGAACATGTGAATTTGATATCATGTACAATGAAGGAATTTCTTTAGCCGGAGACTTGCTTGATGTGGGTGTAGAATGGGGTGCAATTAAAAAGGCTGGCAATAGTTACAGTTATGGTGAGCAAAAGCTTGGTGTTGGACGTGAAAACGCAAAAGCTGCATTACGTGAAGAGCCAGCCATGATGAAACAGATCCGCAGTCAAATCATTGAAGCCTGGAAGGAAAAAGAAGGCATAGGTAATATTGAACCATCGAGTAAAAATGATGACGACAAGGATGGCGACTCAGATGAAAAGGATTCCTAAAACCATGGTTGTATTACGGTCTAATATTTGCTAAAATTAGGGAAAGCATGTCACCTCGACGCAGAAAACGTTTTAAATTCAATTTAAGATTGGATTCACAGACACAAAAAGGAATCGCAACAGTTCTTTTGTTTGCGGTTGCGGTTTTTTTTCTGCTATCACTTTTTGATCTAGCTGGTTCGGTGGGCGTCTCCGTAGATCAAGCTATGGCTCATGTTTTTGGCGCTGATAGGATCATCTTCCCTTTCTTTTTATTAGTAATTGCCATACATTTGGTTTCTTCAGAATGGCTACCCTTAAAACTATCAAATGTATTAGGATTTCTTGTATTTTTTGCTGGTATTAATCCTTTGATACATTTACTCACCTTTAAGGGTTCGGTTGCTGATATGACGGCAATTGATGCAGCTGGTGGTAAAGTTGGTTTTATACTGGGAGAGCCCTTTATTCCATTATTTGGTCTTGCTGGAGCTGTTATCTTTTTTGCAGCCGTCTTTGGAGTATCTTTAGTATTAATATTCAACACTTCATTGGGAACCATCGTAGAATGGTTATTGAAGATATTAGAGGTCCTAAAAAAAGTACTAATATCAATACTCGGTCCCTTGGCATGGGTTGGTGGAACTATTAAAAATTTAGTTTCTAAACGCAGCACGGCTAACTCTGATAATCAGGTAGAAGAAGAGGACGAGGAAGAAAGTGAAGAAGAAGATGAAGAAGTAGAGGAGGAAGAAGAAGACGAGGAGGGGGTAGAGGAGGAAGGTGAAAATGCAGGGGTTCGTCAAAGACCAAAGGTTTTAAAAAAACCACGTAAACGCATGCCCAAAATTGACATTCCTTTGGAATTATTAAATCAGCATAACCAAAAGCCGACTTCCGGTGATATAGAAAACCGCCAAGTAGTAATTCAACGTACATTAGAGACTTTTGGAATACCCATTGAAATGGACGAGGTATCTGTTGGTCCAACGGTTACGCAGTTTACCTTTAAACCGGCTGAAGGGATTAAGTTAAATAAAATTACAGCATTACATAATGATTTAGCTTTGGCGCTTGCAGCGCATCCGATTCGTATAGAAGCACCAATCCCAGGTAAATCATTAGTTGGGGTTGAGGTTCCAAATCAAAGTGTTGCAATTGTTGGAATGCGCGAAATTTTAGAAACCAAAGAATGGAAAGATCGTAAATCACCAATATCATTTACTTTGGGTCGTGATGTAAGCGGTAAACCATGGCTTGGGGATATTAGTAAAATGCCTCACTTGTTGGTTGCTGGCGCTACCGGTTCTGGTAAATCAGTGTGTTTAAATGCAATTATCATGTCCTTATTGTATTCCAATGGGCCTGATGATTTAAAATTAATTTTAGTTGATCCAAAGCGTGTAGAATTTCCAATTTATAATGGCGTACCACATTTAATTACTCCGGTTATAACCGATGTTGATAAAACGGTTAATTCTTTAAAATGGGCAGTACGTGAAATGAACCGCCGTTTTGATTTACTCTCAAAAATTCAAGCGCGCGATATTCTTACCTATAACCAAAAAACCAAGGAAAAACTTCCTTACTTGGTAATGATCGTTGATGAGCTTGCAGATTTGATGGTTAATTCTAAACAGGAGGTTGAGTCTCAAGTTGTTCGTTTGGCACAAATGTCTCGTGCAGTTGGTATTCATTTGGTATTAGCAACCCAACGTCCATCAGTAGATGTTATTACTGGGTTAATCAAAGCTAATATTCCTGCGCGTATAGCATTCTCCGTTGCCTCATTAATGGATTCAAGAACAATTCTAGATCAATCCGGTGCAGAAAAACTGATTGGCCGTGGTGATATGTTATTCTCAACCGCAGAACTTTCCTCGCCCAGACGTATTCAAGGTGTTTATATTAGTGATGATGAAATTAATAGAGTTGTAGAATATCTTAAATCAAAATATGAACCAGCCGATTATGATGATTCTGTAACAGAGCGTAAAAGTTCATCAACGGTTTTTTCGGGTGGTGACAGGGGAGAAGATGAGGATTCGCTTATGCCTGATGCTCGTGAAGAAATTTTACGTGCCGGTAAAGCCAGTGCTTCATTGCTACAACGTCGTCTTAAGGTTGGTTATGCTCGAGCAGCTCGTATTTTGGATTTATTGGAAGCCGAGGGTTTTATAGGTCCGGCCGATGGCGCAAAGCCACGTGAAATATTAAAACGTGATATTAAATCACAAGTTCCTGTTCCGGAAGATAATTATCAAGAAGAAGAAGATTTAGAAGAGGAGGTGGAGGAGGACATGGATGACAGTGATGAAGATGAAATAGAAGAAGTTGATGAGGATGAGGAAGATGAAGAAGAAGAGGAAACTGAAGACGATACTGAGGAAGAAGAAGATGAGGAAGATGATATTGAACGTGAGTTTGAAGATGATGACGACGAGAAAGTTAAAAAATTCTAGTTGCTTATGTCTTTCATGCAAAAGAGTGTTGGCAATGAACAAGATTTTGGTTCTGATTTAAGAGAGCTGAGAGAACTCCGAGGTTGGACCAAAGAAGAACTCGAACAAGCAACAAAAATTCACATATCTATAATAAATGCACTAGAAGAAAATAGATTTTCAGATTTAGCTGATCCTTTTTATGCAGAGATTCATATACGAATGTTGGTTAAAGCATTAGATGGAAGAGTACCTTTTTTTGTTGGTAAGTACCGTCAATCGTGGCAAGAGGTTAATGATAAAAAAAATCAAGCAAATAAACTAACCTTAAAAAAACGTATTAAACAGACGGATCTAATCGTTATATCGAGATACCTTTCTTTGTTTATTATTGCTCCACTCATTTTTTTATTAGCTTGGTATGTTTACTCTCAAGCTAAGTCACTTTCCGCTCCACCAGTTTTAGAGGTAACGTCTCCACCGAATCATCAAGTTACCGATCAGGCCTATGCATTAATCAACGGTAAAACTAATCCATCAGCCTCAATATCTGTTAACGGTCGTAATGCCATTGTTGAACCCGATGGATCATTTTCATTATCTTTTGATCTACCACGAGGTATGACAGAATTAAAAATAGTCGCAAAAAGACGTTATGGAGGTGAAACTTCTTTAATAAGATACATAACTTATTCTCCACCGAGTGGGCCTCCTAGTCCTTTGCCACAAGTACCTAGTTTATTGGATGCTGTTACCAGCACAACTTCCACTATTGATAACGTAACAACAACATTTCAATAATCTATTTTTTTAAAAAACAAAAAAACGCTTACGCGTTTTTTTTCTTATTGGCTTAGACCTGCGAAACGTTGCCACAAATAGAGACAAGCCGCGAATTTCATGGGAGGAGAGAGAGCTCAAAGTAGAGCGCCATGAACTTCACTGCTTAAAATTTTGTGCTTCGTCCCGCAGATCAAAACCCATAAGAGATGTTTAGTTATACTAAAAGCTTTGATTAAAAATGTCAAAGGTTAATTATTTATTGATTGATTGATCCTCTTAAAACCAGCAGAACTGCTGAGTTTAAGAAGATTCACAGTGTAAACGAGAATTGTTTACACTGTGAGAGTGGCGTTCGGAGTTGACTACTCCTCGTCGCCGGGTTCCTCCTGGTCCTTTGCGGGCTCGGAGGGTTTGATTGCGTTGGCAAGCATGGAGGCTTTGAGAGCTTTCAGCTCCTCGGGCGAAAGCTTGCTGGCAATCGCCTGAAGGGCGTCTCTCTCGGCATCGGCGATCGTTTCCGGTTCGTCCGTGGCTTCGGTCTCTTCGGATTCGTCTTGCGACTCCTCCTTGGAATCTTCGACCATGGGTTCGACTTCGGGCGGGACCGCGGTTTCCGCTTCATCGGAATCGTCGTCGGTCTCGTCATCATCGTCCTGCTCTTCATCATCATCCGAAGTTTCATCTTCGGACTCCTGATCTTCCGACTCTTCGGATTGCTCCTCGAGCTCGTCGGTTGTGAACAGGGACGACTCGCCCGGTTCGATCACCGGTTCCACGATGCTGACGTGAGGGCCGGGCGTGGGTGCGCCTTCGCCCAACTCGGGCGCAGGCATGGTTGACGAAGGGGTCTCCTCATCAACCACCTCGATCTCAGGAATTTCTTCCGGAGATTCGGACTCCTCGTCCTCCGGCGTGTTTTCGCTGGGCGGGGGAGCATCGACCTT
>JAHJSR010000082.1 GCA_018830085.1 Patescibacteria group bacterium | reverse complement strand
TAGTGATGATTACTATAAACAAGTTAGAGAGGAAGTTAGAGAGTTCTGCAGGCAATTTAAAATTCCGGGCGTAAAAACATACTAAATTTATTATATGTTTAATGAATCCCCTTTTTAATAAGGGGGTTTTTATTTGTTTGTGATATACTAAACATATAAAACAATATGCAAGAATTCCCCGGGCAAGGACAACAAAATCAAAAAGCAAATCAACCACGTTTTATCGCCGGCAGTGAATCACATCAAGTTTATCATGCCGATGCATACCATAAGTTGATTGATAATGCAGAAAAACTTCAACCTAACGATGTTATAACAATGGTGGATCAATCTTTGGCGGAAGCAGCAAAGTACATGATAGACATGTCCAAGCCCCACTTTTTACGAAGGGCTGTTTCGTATGAACTGCAGAGGGGCTTAACCGCTGATAGCCTTGGCCAAATCAGTGAATTGTTGAATAAAATCGCATCCACGTTTGTTGATCCGCCAATTTTTAATAAAGATCCTTTGCCCGAAGAGTTGGAATATAAAAATAATTATCAAAGAGCTCTTAAGCAAATAAGATATTTACAACGAGTAGTTGATAAAAAAAGAGAAATACTGGCTCCGACAGCCAACCAACAGGCTGAAGTACAACCCAGTGAACATTTTAAAGCTCGAATGGATAAATTTAATCAAAAACAAGAAGAAAAAAACGCTAGAGCGGAAAATTCCGATGAAAAAGAAAGGTTAAGAGAAAGAGCTGCAGAAATTGTTTTACAAGATGGCGGAGTGATTGTTCATACATCTCTGCCAAAAGATTTATCTCCAAAAAGTAATGCCGGATTCCAAAATTTAAATTTAAGAGTAAACACGGAATCTCAGATGCTTTATGGAATGTCAACGGCTTTGCAACAATTAATATCTAATTCGGAAGCGAGATATGGACGTAGACCCAATGAAGTTGTTGCCGAAAAAGGCATAAGAGAGATTATTGATTTTCGTTATATTTATCAACCTGAAATGCAAAGTATAACAATTCCAGGAAATAAAGGAATATTGGGTATAGGAAAAACCCCCGATCGTGTTGAACAAAAGCCAACCGGGCGTCAAATTCCGGTTTATCATAATCAAAAAGTTATGGATGGTAAAAATGAACCGGCAGTTAAAGTTACTTATGCGATTTTGCAAGAACAGCTTCCCAGAGATAACTCTCCAGAATCTTTGCAAGCTTACCAACAATCAACTTGGCGAGACTACTCAGGCAGAGGTGGTCAGATGTTAAACATGGAGGTTATCTTACCGGAATCTGCAGCCAGAGAATTGGAACAAATTATTGATAAAGACCCGGCGGCAATTCGCAAGGTTTTAGATAAAGTCATGACCGAAAGAATGTTGAGAGATCCGAGTGAATGGAGAAAACAACAAGGCAGTGGTGATACTTTGAGACCTCCGTATGAGAGATGGGACAATCTACCCGATGGAGGAAAAATCTATGTTCAAAAAGAAAACCAAGAACAAGGTTTTCATCAAGAAAATTTTAAACATGTGTAAATGAAATAACAAAAAACCCCACGAGGGGTTTTTTACAACTTTTCGTCCTGTTGTATTTTTAGGACTCATCAGTACCGTTTTAAACGATAGAAGTTGCGGGAAGATTGGTAGAAGATCTTCCCTGGTTAGAATGTACACAATCTCGTTATCTACCATGGCAATATGCCTAACGAGAATTCTCACGAAGGTCACTCAAGCGACTTGAGCCAGCTCGCGGATCTTGTCCGCGACCAAGCTGCGGTCAGCGTCAGGGGTGAGGTAGATGCGGAGCTTGCGGCTCCCGTGTAGTCTGGTGCGCACGATGCAGTATGAGAATTCACTGACACGGTAGCACCTGCAACCGTCCACATCCCCACAATCCGCTTCCCTGCCGTCATGGGCGAAGTAGTATTGCTCTTCATACCCCTCGAAACTCCCCTCAAGAGTAAAGATCCCGGATGCCAACTGAAGATCTTTTGCTCCGAACTCGATGACATGTTTGAAGAGCATGCACTCTTCAAGCGCGAGATCGACGGGGTCGGCTTTGACCGGGTGGAAGATTCCCCGTCGAGCAGAACCTGAGCTGGTTGCCCAGAGTCCGGTGGATCCGGGGTGGAGTACAAAGCCACGGCGGGAACCACAGCGACGTCGAATCTCCTTGAGCGGGAGGCTCTTCTCCGATCCACTCAACTTGATCAATGACAGCCGTTTTTTGCCGGCGTAAGTGACGGGCTTGGCCCAGTAGCCGCCCATCTGGTTTCCGATCGAGAATACATCATCGGGCTTGATGGTCATGTGAACCGCGCCCTTAAAGGGACGCTCAACATGAACCAACATGCAAGAAGCGTCGACGAGACTTGCGGCCACGAAAGAAACGAGGATGCGGGACATGATGTCCTCCTGTTTTATTGTGGATGATGAATATGACTTGGGCATCCACTACCCCACTACACAAACACAGAGCTGAGTCTCTGTATGGTTCGTGTGGCTGTTTTTATCGACTAAATTCATAACAGACACAAATAGCCACAAGAACCATTCTTATGTTGATTTTGTTGTCAAAATAGCGCTTTTTTACCAATCCTCCGGGTACGGCTTTTGCATTATCAGAACGAAGTACTATAGCACAAAAAAGCGGTTTTGTCAACCCCCTCATGACAGTATTCATCTAAATAATTTTACTTAATAAAGCTATTTAGTAGAATTTTAGATATATAAAAAGGCCTTCCTCGGATTGTAGGAAGGCTAACGCGTTTTAGTTGGTGAATACTTGTTTCAGTTCGTGTTGCAAATCAACATCCGTTGCACGACTCATGAGAAAACGAGCCATGAGTAGATATCCACGAGCAAAGCTCTCTGTTAGTTCTGGTTTGCCCTCAGGAAATCGAGCTTTGTACTTTTCATACTCGGCCCCCGGTAAGACACGATTGAACAAGGTAATAAATGGCGGCTCATCAAGCTTCAACTCAATATCGATAAGTAATTGTGCATTGGATGCATCAAGAACTCGATACAGACCATCCGCCTTACCGGATTCAAAAATCCTTACCGCCATAAGCCATTCATAACCAAGACGAGACCAGCGGATTGCATACAGAGCACCCTCTCCGCAAATCTCGTTAGGTACTTGAATCAGGTTTAGCAAAGAACGTGTATCAGCAAGCGCTTGTTCGTGACTCATCTTTTCGCTCCTCAATCTGGCAATGATAATTAACTATTATCATGCAAAAATACGACGGTCAATTTCGCATGAATAAATTAAAGTTTGGCAATATCAAAAATATGTGCCTAAATATATGTAGATAACTAAATATATTTAATAAATTTTATATTTTATGAAATGTAAAAATTGCGGAAATACAGCTGATGTAAATGAAAAATACTGTACGGGTTGTGGAAAGGAATATCCTTTTTCATCCAACTTAAACAATGAGTCAATTATAAAAGAAGCCGAACCAGCCACAAGCGAACCATCCAAGCCAACAAATTCCACGGCAAAAACAGCCAAAAAATCAAACAAATGGTTAAGGCTCGGAATAGCCCTTCTGATCATGATTGGTATAGGTATTTATGGATCTTTGGATGACAAGGCTATAGAAACAAACGACAAAGGCATTGATAGTTTTGTTGCCGGAGATAGCGAATCCGCGATTGCGAGTCTGATTGAAGCAAGAGATTCGGCGGTTACGGATGATACAAAATTGAATACAAATAAAAACCTGGGTTATGTTTATTCCACCGAAGAACGTTACGATGATGCATTAGCAGCATTTAAGGAAGCTTTAAAATATGCGGATAAAAATTCACTGGATTATTATTTGGTATCAGCTGAGATAAATTTATTGGAAAAGAATTTTCAAGAAGCGGAGAATAATTTTTTAGCGGCTTACAACAAGGATCCTAATGACTATCAAGCAAATAACTCATTAGCTTTGTTTTATCTTGATTTGGATGACTGGGCACCGGAGTTTGTGGATTATCCCAAAGCTTTAGTGCACGCCCAAAAATCTTACGAACAAGGTGGAGAAGATTTATACAACATAACACAAATGAACCTAGCGATTGCTCACTTTTTTAATGATAACTACGGAGAGACTATACGCTTACTGGCGGACTATGATTATTCAGCACACCCATATGCAGCTTTTTGGACCGGTTTAGCGTATTGGGCCAAAGGAGATACGTGGAATGCTAAAACATACATAAAATTGGCGATGAACAATGGCGCCGAGGTGCCAGACGAGCTTTATCAAGCGATTATGGTCGATGAAGCAGAAGATACGACAACGGAATAGCTTAATCGATAAGTCAAAGGCATTCCCCTACAACCCACCCTGAGCAAAGTTATTAGGTAGGAATGGCAATATACACCCATTGACAAAATGGGTTTTTTGTTATATACCGCATTTATTCGAGATGAACTCGAATGTGACAAAAAGGCAGGCTTTAGGGTTCGATCATGTTGATTGGATTAGGGAGCAAGCCGCTCAACCAAGGGTAGAAAAATGTCACGCAAAAAAGCAGAGTTCCTTTCAGCGATGGGTAAAGGTTTTGAACTGGTGAGAGTACTCACCAATGCCGTCTTGGAACAAGGTGGTAGTGAAGAGCACGTGCTCGCTATCTTGTCGGACAAACGGATGGTAACCGATATTGTTAGAATTATACTTGGAACGGGTAAGGTTGAGATGTTGCATCCCAAACAGCAACTCATATCCGCAAAACCCGACTCGATC
>JAHJSR010000081.1 GCA_018830085.1 Patescibacteria group bacterium | reverse complement strand
TTAAATAGACCAAAACGATAATCATAATATTTTTCATTCACAGAACTAATACCATAACCAGCCGGAATAAAATATTCCATGTATGAGTTGGTAATCGAGTTGCCGGTCATGATCCAGCGTCCTTCTTTGGCAGTCGCCTCGAGTTTGTGACCATTGGCAGGAGTACGATCCCAACCCGAATCAAAGATGGTTCCATCGCAAATGGTAGCTCTACGGCAAGCGAAACGCATGTTCTTGGTCGCTGCTCCGGAAACAGAGTTGGCTTGATTGTCGGCTGAAATATTATCTAAAGAATCTTCACCAACTATTGTTACATAATTGTGAGCTCCATCAATAGAAACATTGTCATAGGTATCATCAGACGGCTTCCACCAAACGTCGGCGCGCGAATAACCAAACTGTATCAATTTACCTGGTGACCAAAAATAAGGACCGGTCCAGCTATGCAAATAAGTGTCCCATTGATTTACTTCTGTTATTGGAGTTTCCAACCTTTGTTCATTGGCACCACTAACACAATAGTATTCACCACTGCCTTGTGGAGGTAGATAACCGGCGGTTGGTGAATAGTGTGTAGTATCATATTTACCACCAATCACAACTTCAGGACTCCAAGTAAGACAAGGCGCAGAAGCTTGAGAAACGCCAGAAGCACGAGTTCTATCTCGTTCTAAACAGTAGGCATACTTACCATTCATAACCACAACATCCTGGATCGAATAACAGACACCCGTTCCGCACTGCGTGTCAGTACCAAAAGTATTGTTAGTTTTTTGACCAACTAAAATTTGATTTTTGGAATTTACAGGCACATATCCGCCAGGAACACAGGAAGCGCCTTCCGTATCACCACCTATACAAATGCCTACAGAAGGGGCTTGACCGTCGATAGCATAATAACGCTCAGCACCACCTTGATAACGAACTTTGCGATATGAGCAAGTACAATCCTCACCATAAGCACAAGCTGTTGCAAAATCATATCCATCAACCATCTTATCAGGAACTGGTGGAGCGACATTATCATTCCAAGTTTCTACATATTCATCCGATAAAGGTGATGTTTCCTCGGGATACAATTGGCACTCTGGGGCCGGCATGGCTGATTGTAATAATGAATTCTTTTTAGAGGCATTGCCAGCTAAAAATGAATCATAAATGTTTTGAATATCACGTGAATCATCCGTACCACCTTGACCACCAACCGCCAAAGACAATGATTGAGGTTCATTTATTGCAAAATTACAATATTCGCCACCATCAGTTTGATAGCCGATACGACCAGTGCGAGTATCTTGGCAAAGATCAAACTCAGTAAATAATGGATCAGTGAATGGAATGATCTCGGTTAAACTCATGGGAAGATGCGCGACCAAATGTTTATCATAACGATACTGATCATTGTTCTGTTCGCTGGAAAGAAGCTCATAACCAACGGATCTTGGTTCTATGTCGGCCAACACATATTGATTAGGTATTGTGTATCCGGAATAATCCATTTTACCAAAACCAATTTCACGAGCACTGTAGTTTTCCAGAGAAATGAATTCACCCGGTTTTAGTAATTCTTCTTTTTGACGGTCAGTCAGACTTTGACAATAAATATCATCATTTTTACCAGTTTCTTGGCAGACCTCTAGTTCATTACATTGATTTACAAATTTTTGTAAACCTTGATCAAAGACCGTTTCACCGGTTTTACAACCCATCCAACGAGCACACTCTCTGTCGAGTTTAACTTTAAGTACAACATTGGAGTCATTTCCAGTCTTGCATTCACCGGTAACATTACCTGCACCTAAAACTGCATAAGTTATACCACCACCCGAATATTCGCCCTGCAAACTTAAAGTACAATCATCATTTGTTTGGCAATGGTTGCCAACCCAGTTCTCATCATTTTGTTTATCTGTAAGTGCATTGTTTATACTGGATTTGATTTGCTTATAAACCGAGTCAGAATACGCCCCCTGATCTATAATTTTTATATTTAAGTTTTGACATGATTTAAGAGCCGCGCAATTTGGGTCGTCAGGATTACCATCACAATCAACATATGTTTGAGCCTGACCTTTGTTTTCTATTACCTTGTCATAAGTAGCCTGACTATTGGCGTATAACTCGGGAATTGATTTGTTGTTAAACAACAGACAGCCGGATAAAGGATCAGCCGTTGCTCCACAAGAACGAGTATCAAGTTTATTGCTGTTTATTAGATAGTAAGATTTTCCGGTCGGACGCGTTGGATCGGTTGTATCATTAGGATCAACAAATTCCGTACATTCACTTTGATCGATTGGACAACCCGCAACCCAACCCGCATAACGACTTTCGCCAGAGTATTGTAATAAATAAGTATCACCATAGCCTAAATAATCACGATAACATGGGATGTCCGTACCAGTTCGGAACCAACCTTTGTAAACGCCATCACTAAAGATACCATTTTCTACATTGGTTTTAAGTTCTTTCGCTTCTACCCACTCGCAAGTGTGGTCCCCCGGATCACGGAAATATTCGGTTACATTTCCACTCTTAAACTCTTGGCAGAATAGTTCATCTTTACGACAAGCTAGTTTTAGACCTCCATTATTATCAACCAGAGATTGCCAGTCGTATTTAAGAAGGACAGTTTCAAAAGAGTAAATCTGTTTCTGCGTATCATATAGAGCCTCACTCGGAGTAACTGAATACTCTGTTGATTGTAACTGTAAGCGATCTTGATTAAACAATGGTTTTCCAAAGGCGCGACACATGGCTTCGCCACTATCACAACGAGCGCTATCATCATCTATAGCATAATAATAGCGGTAAGGTTTGCTGGTTATGGACCAGTCACCTAAGAATTGCTCATCATATATACGTGCTTCTACATCAGGTCGCTCGGTTGAGCCGGGTTCACCTTTTACAGAAGGCCCTGCTGTGCCATTTACTGATATGGTCTGAGGATATGGTGTTGGCATGTCGCGAGTATCAATAAATGCTTTACAACCAATTTTATCTTCAGAGCAGAGACTACCAAACTGACGGACATAGACAGTATTACCATCACGATCATTATAAGCCCTGCAGCCAAGCATGGCGCGTGGCTCTGGTACACCTTCGGGGAAGGTTGCATCACATACAGCCGGCGTTGACCATGAGTTATCACGAACAAAGCGAATATCGTTGAGCTGATCGACACGCATGGTATCTATAAATGCAACACCAGTGTTTGCGGGCATGTGAATTTTTACAGAAGCCGTAACATCTTGAAACAAACAAGATCCTTGTGCAGTACCAATCTGAACTCCCCCATCTTGTACTGGCAAAGAGCAGTCAGCATCAGATGTACATTGTTGATTTGGATTTGACCAAGCTGATGACAATGCAGAGGCGACTAATAAATCTATTTGAGCTGGCTCGGCTCCAGGATTAGCTTGTTCTATGGAAGTACGCAGTGCGGCTGTTTCAGCTAGATTGAAATTTCCACAAGTTCTTTGTACTTGCTGTGTTACTTGAGTGGCATTACCTTGAACAAAGAAAGGACCAAATTCAAATCTTTGCCAAATTACACTAGGTTGAAAACTACCTACTTGTTGACCATCAATAGTTACTGTAGAAGCTTCTTGGCTTGAGGCAGTACTTTTAGCCCAAAAAGAAATTCGGTAAAGAGTACTAGTGGATGGTAATGGCAAACTAATCTCAGCATCAATTGGACCGGTTGTTGGAATTGGTTCAAGTTTAACTGATTGATCTCCAACTAAAACCGATTCTTGAGATAATGTAACTGTTGTATTTGGATTGTTTACAAACCAACCAGTGCTCTCAGCATCATTAAATGCTTGGTCATAAACATTAGCCGCATTGCGTCCGGTTGGACCAAGATATGCACGACAACCACCGGCATTTGCAGAACAGCTTAAACTTTCAGAAGGCAAAGCCAGATACATACAGGATTTTGTTTGCGGTTGATATTCCGTGCCACCGGTTTTTGTACAATCAGCTAGTGATGAATTATCTTTTCTGTAAAGAGTACAAGAATTATCTGATGATACTGTTTGTGAATAAAAACGGTAATAAACATTGCCGGATGCATCATAAAATTGACGACAATCTGGATCTACTCCGGATTTCCAAGTTACTTCATTACAAGTATTTGGATCTTTTACGCTACCTAATAATGCACCCTTGAGGATGACACGAGGTGCTTCATCGGTGGTTGATGACGCGATTAATGCCCAGGTACGCAATTGATAACCGGTAGTGTCAGAACCCTCCCAAGTGAAATAGGTACGAGTTTGATCGTTTGGTTTTTCGCAATTACGCAATTGATTGTAATAAGCGATTTGTTCACCGGTTGACGTAGCCGCTTCCATGGATGTAAATGCTTCACAACCTATATCTTGTAGTGAACAAGTCTGTGCCGTACTAGGAATAAAGTAAGCAACCGTTTGATCTTCGGGATCATTAAACTCCGGATATAACAAATCTTGTACCAAGTCGAAAGCCGAAGCCAATTTACGATATTCGCCATAACCGGAACATACCGATTGACACTGATCTTTAAGAGATAATGATGCCGGAATTTCTGGTGCGGTTGGATCCTCAATATCCGTATAACCCTGACAGCCAACTTCGGTTTGTTTACAAACACGGGCAAAGTTTGCACAGGCAGGATGATCTTCAGCTTCGTTGCCAGTACATTGATATTCATCTGGAGCTATCTTTAGATATTTTTCTTCTAAGTCTGCCACGCCATCAACAAAACGTGTATCAAATTCACCTTCTTCAAGTTGCAATGCATCAAAAGTCATGCCGGCCGAATTACCAGTCTCCATGATAACAATAACATCAGAAACCTCTACAGGACTAACAAATTGGCAGACATGTTTTTGCCATTCATTTGGCTTTATTGCATTACTTAAAACATTTAAGCTCAAAGTGGAACCAGAGCCGAAAGAACAATCACCATAAAAAGCCATATCATCAGCCGTACCTAAAATCGGTTCTTTTTGCCCAGT
>JAHJSR010000080.1 GCA_018830085.1 Patescibacteria group bacterium | reverse complement strand
GGAGTGTTGGTCAAGAAAGTTTTCGGCGAATTGGAGGAAGGAGAATTCTCCTTCAAGATCAAGAAAGTAGTCACGGCCCTCACGTGGGGTGCTGCCGATAAGCATGTGATAAAGCTCACAGCACATCAGCTTTTCTTTACCGTGATGATCTGTGGCTCGTTTGACGAATTCAACGAGCTGTCCCAAAAAGATCAGATCGTGATTTTCGTCATCCATGATTGCGCTATAAAGCGCATAGCAAAAGCGTAAGGTTTGTTCTCGGTTGTCCAAGTTACCTCCTTATAATTTGACACGAGTTATTAAGTTTGTAAATAAGGAACAGTAAGGAACGAGGGTTATTGATATCATAAATTGGCATTTAAGTCAATACTTGATGAGTACTTGTTAGTTGCGTAAAATGCCAAACATGGCGGATATTTTAGATCCTAGGCATGAGGCAATGGTTGAGCATCTTTTTCAGAGATGTCTTTTAGTTTTAGATATGAAGGATTTTGAACTTAGGCCATTAAGAAGGCGTAAAAGGGGAACCGGAAAATTTAATTCCATTACTTATGGTTATACAAAACCGGGAGAGAAGTGGGTTGTGATTGATCTTTATACGCCAAAGACCATGAAGACACGTAAAATGGATGCAATTTTGAGAGTTATTGCCCATGAATTAGCGCATCATCAAAAACCGCCTAAGTATTATCGACAATGGTTTACAATAAAATATATGGTGCATCATCCACCTTTTTGGACTCAATATAAAAAGAATGTTGCGCTTTTTGAGAAAGATGAGGTACTATCCGTGTACTTTAGTAAATGATAATTATGCAAAATATTAGAAAATTTAAGGTAGTTAAAAATGATCATCCGGCAGATAATTTATGTAGGGTATATTTAGCTCCAGATGATGGTGAGCCTGTTTTTGAATTTAAACCGGGGCAGTTTGTGATGATTCATGAGTTGGATGCTCAAGGTAATTCGGTTTATAAAAAATCATATTCTATTGCCAATGCGCCTTGTGAAGCTAAGGAGAATATTGAATTGGGAGTTAAAGCACAAGGGAAGATGTCGCAGATGTTGTTTGATGCAAAGGTTGGTGATGTTTTTGGGGTTCAGGGACCTTTTGGTGTTTTTACATTAAATTCTGATGCAAAGAGGGTTGTGTTTTTGGCTGGAGGCGTGGGCATGTCGCCTTTTAGATCTTTAATAAGAGAGAGCTTGATGACTAAACTAAGTCAAGAGATTGTATTATTTTATTCAGCTCCATATTTAAAAGATTTGATTTATCATGATGAATTTATGGAATTGGCTGAAAAGTATAGTGAGTTTAAGTATATACCAATTTGTACAAGGGAGTGTCCGGAGAAATTTATTGGCGAATGTAAAAGGTTTGGTGATGAGATGCTAATTAAATATATTTCTGATTTATCTATTGGTGAGTATATGATGTGTGGTCCGGAATCTTTTATGGAATCAGTAAGAACCGTGTTGCAAAACCATGGGATTGATGTTGCTACGAAGTTGCGATTTGAGCGTTATTAAAATATAATTCTTTAAAATAATAATTAATTGATTTTTATGAAACAATCATATATTAAATCTTTTTTGGGTATTGGTGTTTTGTCTTTAGTTTTGTTTGGTGCGGGTTGTAATCCATTTCAAAAAGCAGAAGAAAAAGCACAGGAAAAAACTGCTGAGGCTTTGGCGGAAAAAATGTTAGAATCAATGGGTGGTGGTAATGTGGATGTTGATATTGACGGAGATTCGGCAAATGTAAAATTAAAAGGTGAAGATGGCGAGGAAATGATGTTTGGGGAAGAGGTAAAATTGCCTAATGATTTACCCGATGCTATCAGGGTATACCCGGGCGCAACTCCTAAGGCTGTGTTTAAGGGTATGGGCGGTCCTGGTGCTGTTACAATAACGCTACAAACAAATGATAGTGTTGCTGATGTTGCGGAGTGGTATGATAATGAGTATGAAGGTGATTTCGAGCAGAATCAGGTTATATCGGTTAATGGATCAGAAATGAGAACATATGATTCGGGTGATGAGCAGATTGTTATTTCAATTGGTACAGATGATGAGGATGGAACTTACATTACTTTGAATTACGCTATGATAAAGGAGTAGTTTTGTAATAAAAAATAAAAGCTCGGTTAGCGCCGGGCTTTTTAGTCATCTTTTGTGATGTGGTTGTATAAACTTATTTGCTTACCTAAGATTGTAAGTATTACACGATGAGGATCGATTTTGTATCCCAAACAGGCTTTGCATGGTTTGTCGGGTTTATCTTGGCGATGACCAGTGCCATGACATATTTGGCACATGATCTCCCGTGCTTCTCGGCGTTTATGAAGGATGTGTAGTTTGTCCAAACGACATCTGGCTTGATGTAAATAACCCTTTCCACCGCAAAGCCAACAATCCGGCAAATCTGTTTCTCCGGTGTTTCCGTATCCGAGATTTGTGCTTTTAATAACACCAGTGCCGGCGCATGTGGAACAGCGAATCGTAAAAGGTACGATTGTGGGCATCATGCCTCCTTGGTTGTGGATTGGATAATTGCATATGCAAAAATTTTGGTCAAATTTATTGTATGGATTATTAGATTGGTTATCTTGTTGTAATAAAAATAAAAAAACCGGAATTAACCGGTTTTTTTGTATGGTGGGCGTGCCTGGATTCGAACCAGGGACCTTTACATTATCAGTGTAACGCTCTAACCAACTGAGCTACACGCCCAAATGTTTGTGGGCTGTATATTAACTTATCTTAATAAAATTGACAAGCCTCTTGCAATATTGAGCTATTTTAGTTATGATATTCGCGCTTTGATAATTATACCAAATGCCGAGGTAGCTCAGTGGTAGAGCGAAAGACTGAAAATCTTTGCGTCGCGAGTTCAATCCTCGCCCTCGGCACCATCAAGCTTAGCTTGATTATAAAAACTCCCCAAATGGGGAGTTTTTATTTGGAGCGGGTAGCGGGAATCGAACCCGCCTCTACAGCTTGGAAGGCTGTCATAAAAAACCACTATACGATACCCGCTCGATGTATGTAACTTTTGTAAACATAAGCATACAAAATCTTGAGCAAGGAGTCAACTTTGGTCACTCGACAAATATTTATCTTTATTGTATGATTCGACAGCAATAAATAACGGGCCATGGCGCAGTTGGCTAGCGCGCCTGCTTTGGGAGCAGGAGGCCGTGGGTTCGAGTCCCACTGGCCCGACCATAAAAAAGACCTTACAGGTCTTTTTTGTTTTTTGTAAAAAATTGAGTTTATTAATTATTTATTTTTTATTAACATTTTTTGTAGGATTAATTTAAGATAAGGGGTATAATCGTACGAGCGCAATCAGCGCTTTGTTCTTTTCAAGGAGGGGATTAGTGCCTCGCAAGAAGTTCACAAAGGATGAGATGAGCGAATTTTTTGAAACAAATTTTATGTATAGGTTTGCTGGACATAAAGACGAGGTTTTGATTTGTAAACATATAAAAGAATTATTACTCCAGATTTATAATGTTTTTTGTATTAGAAGTGTTGATCGCTACGCATTTGATGTTTTTGATGAGGCGGTTCAAGGAACTGAGGCATGTTTTGGGGGTGAATTGTCTGTTGATGTATTAGAGCTATATTATAAATTGGGCGTTATTTTGATTTCTATCAGAGAAGATGATTTGGGTTATACGTGTCACTATTTACATCATGTTTATAAAAATCAATCGGTAAGTAATTTTCCTCCGTGTAGAGCAGTTATTAATCATCGTGAGAAAGAATTGAAAAGGCTGGTTCCTGTGGTTGAGCTGGTAAGTGGAATATGGGATATGGATACGAGCGATGAGTTAAAAGCGTTAGCTCAGTAAGAGCGGTTAATCTTAACCGCTTATTTTTTTACGTTTACATTTATCGCTCTTTTGTGGTAAAAAAATACATATATGAAAATTTGTTTTGATGCCAGAATGATGGGAGCTGGTCATACTAGGGGCATTGGAAGGTATATCGAGGAGATTTTAAAAGCCATGATTATAGTTGCACCGGAAAATGAATTTACCATTATCGCAAGAACTTCCGAACATGCCTTAAAAAATCATGACTGTATAAAAACCATCATCGCAGATATTCCTTGGTATAGCGCAAAGGAACAAATTAGATTGCCTCAAGTTTTAGAGTCCGTGGATTGTGATTTGGTACATTTTCCACATTGGAATATTCCATTGGCTTATCGTAAGCCTTTTGTGGTCACGATTCATGATTTGTTACTAAAACATCAGTCAATGAGCTCTAAAGTTAGTTTAAAATCATGGCCATTAAGATTAGTAAAAAAAGCGGGTTATGGAGTGGCTTTAAACTATGCGGTCAGGGGTAGTCGTAAGATTATTGTTCCGACGGAGTTCGTTAAAAGAGATTTACTTAGTTTTTATTCAGATATCGAAGAAAAGGTTTCAGTTACAGGCGAGGGATTATCTATTCTGCCAAAAATATGTTCATTAAAATTAGACTATAATTATTTATTGTATGTTGGTAGTGCATACCCTCATAAAAGAGTTGAAGATTTGTTGTCAGCTTGGTCTGTTTTGATGAATGAGTATAAAAATTTGTACTTGTTGATAGCTGGTGAGATGGATGAGTTTATGCAACGTATCAATATTTTGGCAAAAGATATGCTGTTGGATAGGGTGGTTTTTAAAGGTAGGGTCTCTGATCAGGAATTGGCTGATCTTTATCATGGAGCTTTGGGCTTTGTTTTTCCATCGAGTTTTGAGGGTTTTGGTCACCCTCCATTAGAGGCTTTAGCGCATGATTGTCCGGTAATTTGCTCAGATGCAGGCCCTATGAAGGAGGTGTTGGGTGATGATGGTGTTATCTACTTCAAAACAGGTGAAGTTAATGGTATGATTAATGCTGTCAAAACGGTGGTGGATAACCAAATTGAATATAAAAATAAAGTATTGGCCGTTAAAAATAAATTAGAAAATCGATTCTCTTGGGAGCGAGTAGCGCAAAAGACGCTTGATATTTATAAACAGGCGTTATAGGGGAGAGTCACGGTCATTATTTTTTACCTCCGTTTGGCTGATAACGTCATGGCGAAGACGGAAATTTCCTTAAATAATAACGAGAGGACACCATTAGCAATGGTTGATTTTGAGTCGCAAATTGCAAGTGTAGTAGAGCAGGATGGTGTTGTGTTAAATACACCAACAGGTGTAAAAAGGCGAGCTAGAAGATTTAAAAAAATAAAAAAGAAATGTGTTGATTTTATAGTGCCAAAAAATTCTGTAGATACGGCGTCTCAGGTTGAGCAAATGGATAAAGACGCGATTGCATGTTTCGTAAGTCATTATGATTCTTTAGAGCCTAAATTTGTAAAAGTAAATAAGGTTGCGCATGAAAGGAGCCCTTTTGTTGTCTCTTTGAGAGAGTGCGTTTTGGATGATGACAAAGAAGATACAAGAGTAGAATTTGATAAGCAGCTAGCATTTACAGAAAATTTATCAAATAAAAAACTAGATGAAAGAGTCTTTAAAGATTTGGAATTAAAAAGTCGAGTTAGGCCATGGATGACTAAAGGTCAATCTTCTGGTCAAAAAAGTACAAAGATTACTTCGTTGGGTAAGAGATTGGTTTTTGAATTTAAGCATTCGGTACGCGATTTTAAATCAGCTGTTGGTTATTTGTTTACTAAATTTAAAAAACAAGAAAAAAGGGTAGAAGTTGATATTGAAGAAGGAATGGAGTTAGCGATGACAAATCCGCCAGGTTTTTCTTTTGCGAGAGCTGCTTTGGGATTTTTTGCGTTAGCAATCATTATGACCTTGCCAGCACAAGCATTTGTTTTGTATCAAAGTTTTTCAGGTCAGAGTCACGCTATTCAAGAGCAGGGTAATCAGGCTGTCGCGGCATTGGCGCAAGTTGCGGATTCTGGGGATTTATCAATTTCAGTTGATAGATTAGAAAATGCGTCTGATAAATTTAAAGAAGCAGAAAAATTATTAGATAGTTCTAGACTTTTAGCCATGGGAGCTGCTGCGGTGATACCGGCAAAATATCAAACAGCTAGAGCGCTATTGGAAGTGGGAGATAAAACAACTGAAGCAGGATATTTATTGGCTACTGGTTTTGCAAAGGTTTTTGATGATCCATCGCGTGATTTGATTGAGAGATTGGAAGTATTGGGTACTTATGCCAGAGGTACACTGCCTTTATTGGAGGATGCTGAATCTAGTATGGATAAAGTTGATATGGCGAATGTTCCTGAAGATTATAAAGATAAAATTACTGATTTAAAGAATCAGATTATAACTTCTCAAGATGTGGTAAGAGAGTTCGCGATGTTATCTGACGCCTTGGTTGGTTTTTTGGGTAAGGATGATTTAAAGACTTATTTGTTTGTTTTTCAAAACAATGCAGAATTAAGACCGAGTGGTGGATTCATGGGTTCTGTTGCAGAGATTCGTTTGGATAGAGGCAGGATTGAATCAATTTATGTACCACCCGGTGGTACGTATGATTTAAAGGGGCAATTAACAGAAAGAGTGCAGTCGCCCAGGCCTTTGCAGTTAATTAATCCTTTATGGCAGTTTCAGGATGCTAATTGGTATGCGGATTTTCCACAAACAGCGGAACAGATACGTTGGTTTTGGAGTAAGTCTGGTCAACCGACATTGGATGGTGTTATTGCAGTAAATGCGGATTTTATGAATAAAGTTTTGGCTGTAACAGGACCGATAGAAATGCCTGAGTATGGTAAAACGATTACAGCGGATAATTTTTTTATTGAAACACAAAAAGCGGTAGAATTGGAATATGATAAAGAAGATAATACACCAAAAAAGTTTATAGGAGATTTGTTTGATGCACTTCTTGCTAAGTTACCAGAAATGGATAAGTCTGATTGGTTGGCTTTAGCAGCCTCGGCAAGTGAGGGATTAAAAACCAAGGATATTCAGGTAGCGATGTTTGATAAAGATGATGCGGCTTTTGTAAATAGATTTGGTTGGAATGGCAGACTTAAAGAAGCCCCAGGTGATTCTTTAGCAATTATTGGAGCAAATATCGCAGGACAAAAAACGGATATTGTGGTGGAAGAGAGCGTGAAGCATGAAACAAATATACATGCGGATGGAACCATTACAGATAAGTTAATAATTAACAGAAAACATAATGGTATAAAAGGTGATCTGTTTACAGGTGTGCGTAATGTACAATATTTAAGGGTTTATGTACCAAAAGGATCTAGATTGATTTCTGCTAGTGGTTTTGAACCACCGAGTGAAACTTTATTCAAAAAACCATTGGATACTGACCCTAAAAATTTATTGCTTGAACAGGTTGAATTATCAGCAAGACAGGGTCCTGGTACGGTTTGGCAGGCGATAGAAGGGGATAGAACTGTTTTTGGTGGTTGGTTGCAATTAGATCCGGGCATGAGTCAAGAGATTATTTTGGTGTATGAGATACCTTTGTCGGTTAGAGATATTATGCAGAATCTAGATACATCTCCTGAGGTTGCCGATGAGAGTGCACGGGGTGCGTATATGTCTTTGTTTACTAGTCAATCAGGTAAAAGTAGGTACTTGGAGCATGTGACTTACATCGAGCAACCATGGCAGATGATTTGGTCAAGGGATTTAGATGATACCGGTTTGAGTGATCAAAAAGGTCAGATATATACATGGTCGGGTGTTTGGAATCAGGACAGAGTAATAGCTTCTCTTTTAACAACAACCAAACAATAAGCATGAAAAAAAAGGAAACTAAAAAAGTCTCAAGAACTAGTATAATGGATGAGCAAAAGATGAGTGAAAAAGAACATCAAAATGAAGTTGATCAGAGTTTACGTACAATTTATCAAGAAGATGAAGGCGAGATGCCTGACATGTCAAAATTGGATAAAATACAGAGCAGGCGTTGGATTTGGGTAACGGCTTTGGTGTCAGGTTTTATTTTAATTTTGATTTTTGCTTCCTGGTTAGGTTTTTCGTTTTACAAATCATATCAAGGTTTTACGGGTAAGGGTTTGATAATTTCTGTTGAAGGTCCGGAGACGATTGCTTTGGGCCAAGAAACTACTTATTTTGTAAATTATAAAAATCCATTAAATGAACCATTGGCGGCAGTTGATATCAGGGTAAATTTTCCTTCGGATTTTATTATTACACAGATTATTCCTTCGGCAACAGATGAGGGTAATGTTTGGAAGATTGGTGCTTTAGCTGGTGAAGAAATGGGGACCATAAAAATTAAAGGAAGATTTATTGGTGCTTTGGGTACTATTTCTGCTGTTCAAGCGATTGCAACCTATAGGCCGGCAAATTATTCCAGTAATTTTGAGGCAATGGCAACAAAGCAGATTTCTTACAATGAAACTGTGATAGAGGGTTGGTTGCAGGTACCGGAAAAAGGCATTCCAGGTGATCATGTTGCGCTTTTATATCACATTAAAAATACGGATCAAGAAGCTTTAAAAAATGTTGAGGTAAGGATTATTTTGCCGGATGGCTTTACAGTTGATCCAATTATTCAAGATAACGAAAAAGTAGAAGGAAAAATTTACAGTAAAACTATTACTAATTTAGCATCAGGTAGTTCTACTGATATTGGGGTGACGGGTGTGTTTTCTGCTGGATATGGAGGCACTGCTGTTGTAAAGGGTGAGGTTGGTACTGTAAATATGGATGGCGCTTTTTTACCAATGCAAAAAGCTGAAGCGGAGTTTCCTGTATTGGCAGGTGATTTATCGCTTAAGTTGGTGGTAAATGGTTTAGACAATCCGGAACGCAGTATTACTTACGGAGATGTTTTACAGGCTGCGATAGGGTATGAAAATACGGCTAATGAATCTTTAAAGAATGTTAAGATTTCTGTATTATTTGAAACTGTTGATTTAAATAATGATAATGAAGTTATAAGTACGATTGATTTAATTGATTGGGATAAATGGGATAAAAATGCTTCTAACACTTTAGAAGGTAATACTGTTAGCTGGGATCAAAAGGTAGATTATTCTTTGGCTGATATGGCGCCAAGTGTTGATGGTGATGTTTCTTTTTCTGTGCCGATTATCACAGAGCCGGAAGGGGATGATGTTTTAGCATTACGTATTACTGCCATGGCTACGGTGGAGGCTGTTGGTGATACGGTGATGAATAGAACTATAAAGATCGCGCCTTATATTTTTAAATTAAAATCCGATGCTAGATTGTCGGCTGAAGTTCGATATTTTTCAGAAGAAGGCGCTCCTTATGGCGAAGGTCCTTTACCTCCACTTATTGGGCAGAATACCACCTATCGGATTATTTGGAAGATTGATAAAAATGTTCATGTTTTAAAAAATTTAGATGTTACAACAGTGTTGCCACGTAATGTTGATTTTGGCTCAATCGCAACCACCACGGCTGGTGAATTAAGTTTTGATGAAGCTAGCAGAGAGTTAACATGGAAGTTAAATAGACTGCCAGAAGATGTTGATTCTATTGAAGCGCAGTTTAATTTGGAATTAACACCCAATATTGCTGATGATGGAAGGTTTGCTAGTTTGATGGGAGATATTACATTTCAAGCTACGGATGAAGATATAAAAGAGTCATTACTTCAGGTTGTTAAAAGTTTGACCACTGATTTGCAGAATGATGAAAATGCCAAGGGTAAAGGCGTTGTGCGTAAAGTGGTAAATTGATCATAATCTTTATAACAAAAAAACTCCTATTTGGAGTTTTTTTGAATCAATCAGTACACTAAATTTTAATGTATTAATTGATGGGGAGATTATTTAGAATTGGCATGGCTAACCTCCCGAAGCCTAGAACCCTCAAAAAGGGTTGTGACCGCTGCTCATCATCGCTGAGATGAGCAGCATGGTGAAAGTGACGATGGTCTGCAGGTCGCGGCGGCTCATCGCGAGCCTCCACGCCGCCATCGGCTGAGATACGAGGGCATGATTTCTACCCAGCTCAGCACAACCGGTGTCGGGCGTTGGACGTCGGTGCACGCCCTTGTGCCGTTACCGGTACAGCTGTCCCAATACTCCGATTGGGTACAGAGCTCGTTGTAGTCCGTACCTTCGTCGAGTTGACCGTTGTAGTAGGGTAGATCGTCTTGGTGCGTTTGTGATGGCTTACCCCCCAACGATGGTGTGAATGGGCTAGTGGCAGCTACGTCCACTGTCATCGTTCCCGGAAAACAACTCATGTTTCCTCCACTGATTAAATTGTGGTCAAGCGGTTTGTTATCATGCTGACCGTAGTGTAGAGAAAGTAGGTTTTATCGTTTTCTCTGAACTACGCTCAGTAGGATTTGAGCGTTTTTTTGTTACTGCCAAACTGGATTAAGTAAGTTAGGGGCAGTGAAGGGAATATAGAAAAGCATAGGATCTCATTAATTTATTTTTTAACCTTGTCAGAAGTTTTAATGTTTTGTCATTCGACATTCATTAAAACTTCAATCCAGGGTCCCTACAGCATTGCACTGCAGGGAAGTAGAAGGGAAAGGGG
>JAHJSR010000079.1 GCA_018830085.1 Patescibacteria group bacterium | reverse complement strand
AAATCTGGACGCGATTTTTAACAACTTCTATGTTTGCGTGGGCTTATTTACCGATCTTTCTGTTTGCCTGGATTAAATGGTTAAAAGAGGGCAGGGTTTTATGGCTACTACTGCTGATGGCTAGCTCCTTTATCTTTTCAAACACTTTTGGTATGCCAGCTAACATCTTTACCTTTTTTGTTCCTTTATCGATTTTTTTAATCGCTTTTACTTTTGTGCGTAGACCCTTTGGAGTAAAAACGCTGGTTTTTAGAATTTTTTGGGGATTGATAGTTTGGCTTATCACGAACTCTTGGTGGATATATCCTTATTTTCAACTGGCTGGATACTCCTTTTCTGAACTTCCAGATATGAGCGTTAGCTTTAGTTCCTTTAAAGGAGTAAGCCAATATTTTCCAACCCAAGAAATTCTTTTGTTAAAACAGAGTTTCCTCTTTGGCAAAGAAAGCTTGTGGTTTGATTGGTATAGTCGGGGTTGGGTTATGGGTATAAGTATTTTGGTTTTTATAATCGCGGTTACAGGCTGGTTAGTGAGTCGCAAAGAAAAATCTTGGATTTTTTTGACAGTTCTTGCCATTGCTGGCTGGTTTGTTAGCAAAGGGGCGAATTCGCCATTGGGCGATACCTTTTTTGAGTGGCTTTTTTCAACGTTTCCCTTCGCAGCCGTACTTCGCAACCCCTATGAAAAATTTGGTTTAGTTTGGCTTTTACCATACTCTGTTTTTTTTGCTTTAGGTTTAAAATATATAAATAGCCATTTTAAGCTAAGACTAAAAGAGGCTCTAACAGCTGGCGTATTTATATCGGCATGCGGTATTCTTGTTTGGCCAATGTGGACCGGAAAGCTTTTTAGAGCCTCTACTAAAATTGAAGCCCCAAAATATTATGAATTGGCTAATAATTTTATAACTAGTAATAGCAAACCCCAAGACAGAATTTTATTGCTGCCAATACAATTAGGTGACGGCATTAGTTATAAATGGGGTTATTCAGGAATAGAGTCAAGTGAATTTTTATTCAATAGAACAACGGTTTCTAAAACTTTTAACTTGAGTTTTTATCATGACCGGAAATTTAAGGAGTTATACACCTCGCTTAAAAATGGTGTAAATTACGGGGAGATACTTAGCCAAATGAACATAAGATATATAGTTATAAGGCACGATGTACAAGATGCTTACAACGGTGTAAGTATTGATAACTACAAGAAAATCTTTGAGAACAATTCAAAAATAAAGTTTTTAGGAAATTTTAGTGAACTGGCTATTTATGAGTTTATTCCAGATGAAGGTTTAGAGATTTTTTTAGCAGTGGGAGATGATGCACCAAGTTTGGACTATGAAAAACTAGATTACAATCACTATCTTGTAATGGTTAAAGGAAGCAAGGGCAATTTTAACCTTATTTTTAAGAAGATTTTTAACGATTTATGGGAGGCAAGAATTGGCGGAGAAAAAATTGATGAACATTTTCTGGTCTATGATTATGCAAATGGTTGGAGAGTAGATAAAGAAGGAGATTACACAATAGATATTGTGTTTAAAGTTTGGCCATGGGATTAGCTAAAAACAAAATAATTATAATTGCACTCGGAGCTGCTGGTGAAGGTATCTCTGGTGGAGACAGAATTTTTATTGAATTTACCAGACGCTGGTCTGAAAAATGCAAAGTAAAAATTTATACCAGTCAATCAGGTAAGAGAATGTGTGAAGCCTTAAATTTGCCCCCAAGAGTAATTGTTCACGATTTCAATTTTGGTTTTATTGAGTATTTATCTAAAATTTTATTTAGTATTTATTTAGGCTGGAAATTAAAGTTAGAAAATAATGATATTGTGTACAGCGCTTCCGAATTTTGGATGGATTCGCTACCGGGTTTTATTCTTAAATTGCGGTTTCCTAAAATAAAATGGGTAGCTTCATGGTATCAAACGGCTCCAAATCCTTTGGTTGGTTTTGCCGAAGGGAAAAGACAAGAAAGATATAGGTGGAAAGCTCTTTTGTATTGGTTGGCTCAATTACCCATAAAACCTCTAATTTCTTATTTCTCCGATTTTATTTTAATCAACAACGAAAACGAAAAGAGACATTTCAAAAAATTTGAAAAAAAATTGGTGGTGGTTTTGGGAGCGGTTGATACCGATTTGATAGCAAAATATATTAAGAAATTTTCAAAATTACCCAAAATCTATGAAGCGGTTTTTCAGGGTAGATTTCACCCTCAAAAGGGTGTCGTAGAACTGATAAAAATTTGGAAACAAGTGGTGGATAAAATACCCGAAGCTAAATTAGTAATGATTGGCGACGGTCCGCTTATGGAGAATGTCAAATTACAAATTACAAATTACAAGTTACAAAATAATGTGGAGCTGAAAGGATATATGTTTGATGGGGATGAAAAATTTAAGATCTTCGCGCAGAGTAAAATAGTGGTGCATCCAGCCCTTTTTGACAGCGGGGGAATGGCCTCGGCGGAAGCCATGGCCTTTGGTCTGCCCTGTGTAGGTTTTGATTTACCGGCATATGTGGACTATTATCCTACAGGAATGCTAAAAAGCGAGGTAAACAATATTTCAGATTTTTCCAAACATATTCTTTCTTTGTTGAACAATAAAAAGTTACATGTAAAAATGGCAAAATCCGCCCAAAGATTGGTTTTTTCTTCCATGTCTTGGGATAATAGGGCAGACGAGGTGCTTAGGAAATTGTTATAATCCAAGGTAATGACAAAAGAATTTAAGTGGGGAGGATTACATCCATTTATGTATCATCCTCTAGTTTTTGATCTGGTTCCGAATTTGGAAGATAAAATAGTGGTTGATTGTGGTTGTGGACGAGGGATATGGGGATATCTTATTCGTTGTACCCGTCCAATGGGAAATGGGAAGATGGTAGGAATTGACATCAGACCCGACTATATAGAATTTTGCCGCAAGTTTGGGGTGTACGACAAGTTGATCAAAGTATCAATCGTAAAGCTACCATTCAAAGACAAAAGTGTTGATTTTCTGATATGTTCGGAGGTGATAGAACACTTAACTGAAAATCTGGGAGTGAAGTTTCTTAATGAGGTGGAGCGAGTGATGAGGCCGGGAGGAAGAGCAATTATTACCACACCAAACGTACAGATGGATACTGCTATTGCAATAGGGGTGGACTCGCACTCATCGGTGTGGAGACCTGATAAGTTTGTGCGGATGGGATTTAGGGTGAGGGGGATGGGGGTGAAAATTTCTCCGGGGATAAATAAGTGGTATACAAAGTTGATTTTGGGTGCGTACTACCTTTTCACCCCTTTAACATACTTTTGGCCGAGGTTTGCTGGGTATTTGGTTGCTTACAGGGATTATTAAATATTAAACGTTATGAAATCAAAAATTTCTACAGTAGTACCTACTTTTAACGGATATCCTAAAAATAAGAAGTGTATAGAGTCTTTGTTGAACCAGTCTTTAACGCCATTTGAAATTATAGTTGTAGATAATGCATCCGACGATGATACAAAAAATTTATCCAAAATAAAAGGCATTAAATATTTTAGATTAGATGAAAATACCGGAGTTACAGGTGGCAGGAATTATGGTATTTCTAAAGTAAGTAAAAAGGCGGATTATGTTTTGATTTTTGATCACGATATGTATGCCGACAAAAACATGATCAAAAAGATGGTTGAATTGGCAGAATCTGATCCAAAAATAGGAATAGTGACCCCCAAAATTTATTACTGGGAGGACAAAACCAGAATTTGGTCAGCGGGAACAGGAATAAATTTATGGACGGGACAAGTGCTATTTCGAGGAGGAAAAGACGTTGGCCAGTACGAGCAAGTTCAGGAAGTTCAAGTTGCCCCAGCTTGTATGTTGGTGAGACGGAAATTGATTGATGACGGATTACGGTTTGATTCAAGGTATTTTGCCACTTTTGAAGATACCGATTTTTGCTTTAAAGCCCAAAAAAGAGGATGGAAGGTGTTGTACCAACCCCAAGCAATTACCTGGCACGATTTATCAATTGACAAAAAGCTGGAAGCAAAGAGACTTTTAGACAGGGCTTATTGGGTTGGCAAAAACAGGATTTTGTTTATGCGCGATTTCGGTAAAAACTTTCTAATCTTTTTACTTTTTATTCCAGTTTATTTACTTTATTATTTAAAGCTTGCTATTCAGTCAAATAGGTTAAAAGATTGGGGTTCATATTTTAAAGGTACAATTGACGGACTGTTTTCTGATTTAAGTTGGACCAAATATATTCCCTTTTCATACTTGTGGATTTTGCACAGAGCAATAGGAAAGGATGTCAAAACAATACTTGATTT
>JAHJSR010000078.1 GCA_018830085.1 Patescibacteria group bacterium | reverse complement strand
TCACTCAACGTCACAGCACACTGCTGCGGCGTTTTTTCTTACTCAAAATTTTAACCCGTTCACCCAAATCATAATATCGACCCCAACAACCGTCATCTCGACCAGAGTGGAGAGATCCCTTAAACCAATAAACCAAAGGGATTCATCGGCTTCGCTCGGAATGACAAGCGTCTTCAATACGAAGCTCCAAGGGGCTTGGGGGGAAATCTAACCGTAGATGAAAAAGAATGTAAGCACCCTATGAAATGAGAGGGCATATTTCCCCCCAAAAGTTTTGTTACTTTTGCTTACAAAAGTAAAGAAGGGATATTAATCGTCCGAGGAACACAGGCCAGGGTGTCTTTCGGGGTTTGGGGTATTTGGACAAGCAAATAACCCAAGGGAAACTTGATACGGTACAAGACTGACAAGCAGAGAGATAAAAAAGCAATTTCAAAAGCGGTCGCACATGCGGCCGCTTAAGAGGTTAGGGTTGTCGTTTATTCGCGAATGGCCGCCGCTTGCGCCTAGAAACTGGCGTAGCGGTGGCAGGTGTTTTTGCTGGGAACCTTGTGCAGATCCACTGGGATCGCACCGTCGTACTGGTGCTGCATTGTCACCGACACCGTCATCCCATTCTTGAGATGATCGGTGTGGCAAATGCCATCACTGAGCCAGTACGAATTGTCATACAAGGTCACCCACCCGGTGGATCCGTAGTACTGCCACTCGATCCAGTACTCCTTGGGAGCGATGGTCGATGAGATGGGATCCGTCTCGTAGCAGTTGCTGCCGATCCAGTGCATGGCAAATCCCTCGCCGTTCGCACTGTTGATGACCGAGGGGCTAGCCCCGTCGTTGACGCCACACATCTTGATGGTGATGGTAGGCGCATTGTCCCCATGGACACAGTCGCGGTCCACGCCGTCGCCATCGACTTCGATCGCACCATGGTGAATGGAGGAATCGAGATCGTCGCAGTCCGTGGCAGCCGGGTCGCCGTCACCGTCTTGATCGTTGGGACCAAGTGTGGGCGAGGCTTCGGCCACAACGCGGACATTGCATCCATCACCACTGGCGATGCCAGTTGGCAAAGCCGTTGGCAGGATGTTGCCCGTACCGTTCTCCTTGATGGCACAGGCGATGTTGAAGTACATCGCCTTGGTGTTCCACACGCATGCGCTTGTGGTCCACCAGCCTGATTGCCAATAGCTGAACGATGCATCGGGGTCGGCCACGATATTGAAGACCAAGGGGTTTCCCCTTTGGATCTTCACTGTGAACTCCCCCCATTGAGCACTGGGGATTTCCCAGGGCTGCCCGTCTTGGCCCCATACAACAGGATACATGGTACCGAACCCCATGTCTGCAGCAAGCACAAAGTAATTGTTGTTGGCACCAGTGGGTGCCGCGAACCAGCAAGTCAGTTCGACTTCGTCGTCGAACAGATCCTCGCCGCTGCAGTCCTGATCGATGCCGTCGTTGGGGATCTCGGTTGCATGGGGGTGGATGTTGGGGTTGAGGTCATCGCAGTCGGTCAGGGTGGTATACCCATCGTTGTCTGCGTCGACCGGAGCTGTTCCACCGGTGCCGCCGGTTCCGGACGTACCGCCCGTTCCCGCAACACCACCGGTTCCGCCACACCCTGCAGTTCCACCGGTACCAGATGTACCACCAGTGCCCGAGGTTCCCCCCGTGCCGGCAGTGCCACCTGATCCAGCCGAACCGCCTGTGCCGGATGTTCCACCAGAACCTGCGTCGCCGCCGGTTCCTGCAGTTCCACCCGAGCCTGCGACTCCTCCGGTTCCGGACGTACCGCCCGTTCCCGAAGTGCCACCAGAACCCGACGCGCCAGAAGTTCCTCCGGTGCCAGTGTCTCCACCAGAACCAGCATCCCCGCCTGTGCCGGATGTTCCACCAGAACCTGCGTCGCCGCCGGTTCCTGCAGTTCCACCCGAGCCTGCGACTCCTCCGGTTCCGGACGTACCGCCCGTTCCCGAAGTGCCGCCGGAACCCGATGTACCTGCGGTTCCTCCGGTGCCAGTGTCTCCACCAGAACCAGCATCCCCGCCTGTGCCCGAAGTTCCACCGGTGCCTGCCGAGCCGCTCGAACCGCCGGTCCCTTGCGGGGGGCAATCCTTGCACTCGGACCAGGTTCCATCCGGGTCGCAGAGTTGCGTGCCGATGACGTAATCGTACCCCTCGCAATTGCAAGGACGATGATCCACGCCTGGCTCGCACTCTGTCTCGGATCCCGATCCTGCACTTCCTGCATTGCCAGCACTCTCACTTGCAGGAGACTCTTGAGAAGCCTCCTCGTAGGTGGAGGTGCCACAGCCGGTCATGAGGACGAACAACACGAACAAATTCTTCCAGAAATTCATGGTATGCTCCTTGGCCTGATATGGCCGGTGTATGAGTCCAGAACCCCTCTGGGGTTAATCTCGTTGTTGGTTTGCTAGCCATAGGCCAGCCAAATACCAAATAATTCGCAAATTTATTGACATGTAAAGGTTCAAAAGAACAAATAAATATAGCATAAAAAAGCTATTTTGTCAATGGATACAAGACACTTTTTATATATCTTGTCAGAGTGTTGGCAATTCTTTAAATATTTCTCTGTATTTAGCTGTTTTTAGACATTAAGATGTTTGACAGCAAGGCTTGACAATCTGGCAAATTATTGCTAGGGTCATAGTGTCCTAATCAAATATAGCCGGTGCAATATAAAATCACATCGGCCAAATATGATGGGGACGCAAACCGCTAATCCTAGCAGAAAAAGGGATGGTGACATGCGTTCCGTGCAATTCCCCTCTGATTCGCTTGATTTGAGGCGTAAGTCTAATAAACGCGCTCTAAAGACCGTCTCTGGAAGTACAAGTGTCTCTTCTGTGCAGTTATCGTGTTCACATATCAAACAGGACAGCGAAAACGCTCTTTGTAAAACCCATAAACTCCCAATCGACCGCAAGCCAAATGGCTTGGGACGATCTTCTGACAAAAGCAGTCTATCTTTTAACCCAAGTATCAAACATCCGTATTCGAAACTATTTGAGAAACGGCAAGCGGTAAACTCTGATTGTGAACCTGAATTTGGTCAGTATCAATCTTACGCGCAGTGGAAATTGCCACATATGTTGGATAAGAGCTGGAAGCTCCAGCGTGTACGTTGCAGTTTTTTGGGAGCCAGACTTTGCGCCTTGGAGCGTTGAGAGCTTTGTTCTCCGTGTACCAAGGCATGATGCTCGAAAGAGCAACGAAAAATAAAAGAACCGGATTTTACTCCGGATCTATCAAAACCTCGCGCAAAAATGCGCTTCTTTTTTTTGAAAATATTATTCCATTGTATAAGGTTGTGCATGCTTCCACATAAACTCGAACATGGCGCGTATCAATTTATTGGCATCATTACTATGAATAACAAAAACCATTGGGACCGTTCCTAAAATTGTGAATGTTATTTTATCGTTAAATAAAATTATTTCACCCGAAAAAGGAAAATCTTCGTAGGGAATTTTTTTAACTTGCCAATTATTGGTATTAATTTTAGGAGGTGTAATCCCCTGTTTAAATGCAGCAATGGTTCGGCCGTGCAAAATATTATTTAATTCTAAACGCTTATCCTCATCAACTTGAGAAAGTTTTACCACGTCTTCATCGATTCCCACAAAACTCAATGCTTCACCTTTGGCTTGTAAATACAATTCACGCGATGCCTTAAACCCTTCTTCGCCCTCGTAAAATTTTACATTAGGCTTGTCTTCTCCGGCCGTATTATATAGTGCTAAAAATGACGGCAATAAACTTTTTAATCTATCTTCTTTGTCTTTTAAGATATGCATTTGCTGATCAACAAGGCGTTTTAGCCTTTCCGGTGATTCGGCAACGAACATGGTTTTTTTACCTTTATCAAAAGTGGACATCAAACCACGACGCTTTAGAGATTCGATCATCACGTATGTTGTTGCTCTATTAACTCCGGATTTTTTAGCGATCTCTTGTACGCTCGCAGGACCAAGTTCCAACATGGAGAGGTAAACATCCGATTCTTTGTCCGATAAGCCGTATTCGGCTAAACAATTTATAAGTTCTTTCATATTAAATTACGAATTACTAATCTGAGCGAATTACGAATGATATTGAGTTACTATTTTAATAAGTTACCATTTAGTTAGTACGGGAAGCGTTAGTTCTGCGGTACGACGCCACGTGTATTTTGTTGCACGCGCGATCCCTGCCAAACGTAACTTTTGACGAAGTCCAGTTTCATCTTGCAAAAGAGTCATGGCTCTGACCATGGCTTCAAGCTCGCCCGGAGGAAAGTATATTGCCGCATCAGGACCGATTACCTCTGGCAAGGACGATGCATCAGATGAAAGGACAGGACAACCGCAAGCCATAGCCTCGACAGGTGGAATACCAAAACCCTCATACCAAGAAGGATGTATCAAAGCCTCGGCCGCATTATAAAGTGCTGGTTTATCGGATTCTGGAACATATCCAAGTTGAATAATATCTTGTTTAACATTGGATTCCGCTAAAGCTTTTTTTACTTCCTCGTATCCAAATCCAGGATTGCCAACCAAAACCAACTTAGTTGGATCACCAACTCCACGACGAGCTTTGAATAAGGTGAATGCCTTGATGAGATTGGCTGTATTTTTTTTGGCTTCCAGTCTGCCCACCGCCATGAAATATGGCTTGGAGATTCTATAGCGCTCCAAACGTTCTTCTATGGCATTTGTATCGGTTAAAGGTCGATATACATCATGATCAATTCCATTTGGTGTTATGGCAATACGTTTGGGATCAACGCCATATAGCTCGGATATTTCACGTCCGGAAAACTCGGAAACCGTGATTATACGATCAGCCCGTTTAGCAATATCCTTGGTGCTCCATTCGTGAAAAGCGCGATCTCTTGATTTATAAATTTGAGGTAGGCGGCGAAAGCCAACATCGTGGATGGTGACCACACTTTTTTTTGCGCTGATTCTAGGTAAAACATGAGCTGGTACAAAAAAAACATCGGTTGGTCGACGCCAGAGCTCGTATGACAAGCGAACCTGTGTCCAGCCTTTTTTTGGCATCCACCGAGCTCTTACTTCGTACCAAGATTCTGGCAATTTCTCTAGTCCGTTTTTTAAAATTTCATTGCTATACAAAACCCAAGAGTTTACATCTCCTTTGGTAATCTTTTTTAATTCTTGAATTAAATGCCAAGAATACCATTCAACACCAGTTTTAGAGCTTTTATTGGCACGTGATGCGTCGATTCCGATTAACATGTCAGTATTATAACACAATTACATCACACATCGCACGTCCTGTCGCTTGTTTTTTATTTTTTGATAGTTGACTTTTAAGTGGTTGGTGATAATCTTGTCCTATGGGATTTTATGTAATTATCCGCGGGCCGCTTGGTTGCGGAAAGACAACAATAGCCAAAGCGCTTGCCGCGAGGTTGAGTGCGGAATATTTATCTGTGGATGAAGTTATCGACGAATATAGACTTGAACACGATAAGGAAGATGGTTTTATCTCGCAGAAGAGTTTTAAAAAAGCTAATGACTATTTAGCAGAAAAGGCTAAAGATTTTTTGGATAAAAAAATACCGGTTATTATCGATGGAAATTTTTATTGGAAATCACAAATAGATGATTTGGCGAGTAAACTAATTTATCCTCATGCGATTTTTACTTTGGATGCGCCGCTTGAGGTTTGTGTGGAACGCGATAGTAAAAGAGAAACTCCCCATGGGGTAGATTCTGTTAAGGTTATTTACAATAAAACAGTTTCGGTTGAAGCTGGTAAAACAATCGATACCACAAAAGAAGTTGAGGAAGTGATAACTCAAATAATTGATGTTTTATTATTAAAAGACAATTAGGAATTGCCTAAAATTGATCTTTTGTAGGAATCAAGATTCTCGAGAGCTATACCAGTGCCTTTGGCAACACAATATTGAGGTTCGTCGGCAACAAAAGCCGGTATGCCTGTTGCTTCGGCGATAATGGTGTCTAAATTTCTTAATTGGGATGATCCGCCGGACAAAACAACACCGCGTTCCATAACATCTGCAGAAAGCTCTGGTGGTGTGTTACGCAAAACCTCTTTCATGGTGTCTATTATGCCCTGTAATTCATGTTGAATTGCATCCGTAACATCGTCTGAGTTGATCAAAACTGTTCTAGGTAGGCCAGTTATCATATCGCGTCCTTTTATATCCATTTCTAATTTGTTTTCGAGATAGAGAGCGGATCCGATACGGATTTTTGCATCTTCTGCCATGCGCTCACCTATGGCCAAACCGTACTTACGACGGACATGTTCTTGAATTGCCAAATCCATTTTATTACCACCAATACGAACAGAAGCTGAAGACACAATACCACCCAAAGAAATGACTGCGATTTCCGAAGTACCGCCACCAATGTCGGTTATCATATGCCCTGATGGCGAACCAATGGGAATATCAGCACCGATAGCCGCAACAATCGGTTCTTTTATAATATAAGCCGCGCGTGCGCCAGCAGCAATTGTTGCATCGATCACGGCACGACGTTCTGTTGAAGTTATACCCCCAGGGACAGCGACCATAACCTCAGGCCGAAAGAAACGGATACTACCCAAAGCTTTGTTTAAAAAATATCGAAGCATGGCCTCTGTGGTGTGATAATCAGCAATCACGCCATCTTTCAGTGGACGACGAGCTACAATGGTATCAGGAGTTCTACCAATCATGTCTTTAGCCTCTTTGCCAACCGCCAAAACACGTTTATCGGCGATGGATATGGCCACCACGGATGGCTCATTCATAACAATCCCCTTCTTGGGGATGTAAACGAGAACTGTCGTCGTTCCGAGGTCTATTGCTACCTTTTTACCAAACATATTTCGTGCTTATCTCACCATTATTGCATGGTTTGTGCAAGGGTAAAAATTGGGTAGTAAATGTGTTTATTTTCTTATAAAAACTATTGATAAATTAAGCTTTATAATGAAACGCTAAATACTCTATCGTAGACCGAATCAGTTTGAACTTCATAGATATTATCACCCCATTTAGATTCTGGTTCTGGCGGTGAAGCTTTTTCTACGCTGGATGGAAAAAGTATTTTGACATTGAACTCAGCATTATCAACTCCGGCTTGCTTGAGCCAGTCGAGTCGATATTTTCCACTTTCCAAGTCTTGCAGACTGGTTGGTGGTAATTGATAAGTAAAGACAAGTTCACTTGTGTGGCGTGGTTCGATTGACCAGAATGCACCAAAGACTGTCTTGCCTAACTCTTTCATAACATCAACTTGACCGGGAACAAATTTTCCACCGGTTTGGTTAAGATCACCCTTCATCGCACCTTTGGAAGAAATCAAAGTTGAACCCTCAGGAACGTAGATGCGAGTGTAACTTCTGTAACGTGTGTAGCGCCATGTAAATTGCTCTGCTGTATTTGTGTACTTTAAAGTTACTCTGGCGATTGGTTTTTGAGGTTCGCGGGCATCGAGTTCATAAAAAATAGTCTTTTTCATTACACCATCAGTTTTTAATGCGGCTAAGTTAGCATCAATAACCCAAAGAAAATCTCCATTGGTTGGCTTGGCACGCGCACTCCATCCACGAACATCTAGTAATTTTTGAGTATCCGGATTTCGTGAGTAAACCATTATTTGTTTTTGCTCTAATGAGGTTGTAACTATTTGTAATAACTTAGGCCAATCAGAGCTTGGTAACTCTTGGATTTTGTTTATCAACGTACCAGCAACCTCACCCATAAGATCCTTACGATTTTCAACCGTAATCCCCTCGCCCATCTCAACTTCAAACTGCAAAATATCCATAAAATTAGCTTCATTGAATTGGATACCTCTAGCCGTAACCGGACCTGTGAAGCGTAGAAGCGACTGAAAGAATCCCGGCTCAAACGCTATGAAGCCATTTTGACGAGGAGTTGGTACTCCGGTTCTTATTTGAGTTTCACGTTCATAAAAATCCAGCACTCGTTCTGCGGAAGTAGGAAAATCCGGTGACCAGTTAGCGTCACGCATAAACCAAGCCTTTACACCAAGATGATCAGAGATGGGCTGTGGAGGAACTTCGTTCCACTCGCCTGACGCAGGATTATCTATATTGTAAATGTCGTAAAATTCAAAATTTTCAAGCTCAGCAGAATCCACGGATGCGGAAGCCGCACTACCAATAAAACCGCCAGCAGGACGAATTTCATCAGAGTTTTGTGTCACTATGATGTAATTTTGTGAATCAGGATAACCAGCTAAAGGCACAAGAACTTCTATTAGAGGAACCGCTTGATCCAACGACTGCTTCATTACTGGTAATAATTCAGCAATTGGATTTAAGGCATTTTTTATTGGTTTTGCTATTCCTTCTTTGGGTATGGCATCCCAAAGCGTTAGAGCTATATCCATCTTATCTCTAGCCAAACGCAGATCAGGCAAAGAAATATACATAGCCTGTAGCAATCGACGTTTTTCATCTTTACTGAGATCTTTTAAGCGATCACTAGGTGATACATTTAAGGCCACAGTGCCCAAGCCTTTTTGACCGACTTGCAAAGCCTCAAATAATGCGGACGCGACATCAAGTAAGTCCTGAACACTGTCCAATGATTGTGAGCTAACAATAGCCGCATCTTGCACAATACGAACCTGTGAACCTATATAAGGCATTTGACCCCAAAAACCTAAATGCCCCAAAGCATCATGCAAATCATCGAAAGAAGCTTGCGCCGACTCTGCTTCAGTTTTAGCACCCTCAAAGTCACCCTGCTCAACCAAAGTCTTAATATTATCAACAGATTGTTTGGCACTATTGGCCGCAAAACCCGCTCTGCCAATTGATATCGCGGGTGGAATGATTAGTAGCGCTAGAATCAACAAAATCGCAATTACCAAAAAACGCTTGTAGAACCTCATTGGCTTGTCAGGTGTATCAGGAGGTAGCGAAGGAGTTTTGGGGGGTGTTGGAGTTTGGACCGGTGACTGAATTTGATTTTCAGTTGATTGACTATTGGGTTGTGGAACTAAAGAAGGCGCCTTTTTAGGAGGTGGTAGTTCTGGAGCTGAGGGACAAGTTAAAAAATTTGGCGAATGGTTCATTTTTACTCTAATACCTGGCGAATGTTGTTATGTGGATTTTTTGTGCCTCGGTATTTCCAAAAATAGTATACCGCACTTCTGATATGTGCGCGCGCTAACTTGTGGGTAAAAAGTTGCCATGGCCATGTGATACGACTGTCACGATTGTGATAATGAACTAATTTTGAGTATGGGTAGTACACAACACGCCAATTAAATTTCCAAGCTCTGCGGCAAAAATCAAATTCCTCCATGTACATAAAAAACTTTTGATCAAAAAAGCCAATATCCTCTAAAACTTTTTTACGTAATAAAATAGCAGATGCCATTAAAGCGTCTACTTCGATTGGTTGATTTTTTGAAACTTGATCTTTAATAAGATGATGACTATTAGCTCGCTTTCCCCAAGGGGTTTTGCCTAAAAATGTGCGCCTGTAAATCGGATAAATTGGTGAAGGAAATCGATAACAAGAGTATTGCCTAGTACCATCAGGATTATGTAAAGCCGGTCCAGTCAGACCAACATCGGGGTGTGTGTCTAAAAATTCTACCAACTTTTCCATTTCACCCGGAAAAAAAACCAGATCTGGATTGGTAAGCATGGCATAAGATCCACGAATACGACGAAGCCCTAAATTGTTACCCGCGCCAAAACCAAGATTTTTTGGAGCTGTAATAAGAGTTACCCAAGGATACTTTTCTTGCACCATTATATTAGTCTCTTGATCATTTGGGTCATTGTTAACCAAAATAAACTCAAAAGGAAATTTAAAATTAGCTGCTTCTATACCTTTTAAAAGCAGTCTTATTAAATGCGGTGTTTGAAAGCAAACGGTTACAAAGCTAACTTTTGGTTCGGGACCGTTTGATTTTATACCTGATTTTTCATGATCATCTGGCTTCATACTAACAGCTTTCTAAATTCTGCGGGCGATAAGCTGTTAAGACGAGTAAGACGTTTTCTTTGCTTGCTTATGCGACCCAATCCTCCGATTGATGCCAAATACCCCTTTAATGACGCCAGGGATAATAGAGCGGCGATTAACTTAGCAAATTCGTAAGGAATAATCCAGGGTGCATGAAAAAATAAATCCGAAGCATGCAAATGCTTTAATAAAGTCCAAGTATGATTACGTGTTGATAAATAATTAACAAATGCCGGTTTATATTGGCGCGACTTAAAAGCTTTTAACCATCCATGCCTAGGTTGAGATGGAGCGCGTCTGTGATGCCAGGCGATTGCCGATGGTACAAAAGCAGATTTCATATTTAAACGTCTCATGGTCCAAGCAATATCCAAATCTTCCTTGTAGGCAAAGAATGCATCATCATAAAATTGATTTTCATCCATTATTCTAATCACAGAAGATGCTCTAAAAAATGACGCAGCGCCACAGACACCAAAAATTTCTATGCTGCCATCATATTGACCCTGATCCGGCTCAGAAGCTCCACGATCATATGCTCTACGAGCTTTGGTAAGAACCATGCCCGTAGCATCAAGAATATTAGTTCTATCTGTGGTTTTTTGATCAGCTTCGTCTATTCTCATGTGTGCTTGATAAAGTTTTGGCATGCAAGCATCAATATCTGGATGCTCATCCATAAACTTAGTCATTTCACTAAGACACTTAGGATCACATTCCAGATCAGGATTACAAACAAAAATATATCGATTAGCTAGATCCTGACCCTGCCAACCTGATAATGAAAGTTGAATTGCTTGGTTGTGTCCACGTGTAAAACCAAAATTGTTCATGTTTCGTAACATTGTTACATGGGGTCTGCCGTCAGTAACAAATGAACCTGACCCATCAGTTGATGCATTATCTACAACAATGATCCTAAAATCCGCATCCTGCTCGTCCAAGCTATCAAAAAGGGATGGCAAATATGCCATGGAATTCCAAGTTACTATGTTTACAGAGATATTTGCTTGTTGTAAGGCATCCATATTATGTTTTCAGTTTAGTGGTTTGTTGAGTTCTTTTTGGTGAAACATTAAATCCCATATACTTTCCGAGCATCAATCTTGTTTGTGCATCGATTGCAGGAATCGCACCAAACAAAACGAATGTTACTGGCAATAAAGCCCATTGAAAAATGGTAACGATCAAAGTTTGCCAACGTGAGATGTGTTTTGGACGCCTTGGTAACAAGGTAGCGGATAGGATAGCGGAAACAAATACACCAACCATAGCAAAACGCATCAACCACTCAAGTGTGAAAGGTGTATTTTGAAAGACGGCATATGATCTAAACTCTTGCGGTGCAAACCAAAACGGTAATTGTCCCAGTAAAAAAATCAATAAAGGCACGGTTGCCCAAGTATACATACCTTCGAGCTGTTTCCAGAGAAAACCAATTTTTGTGAGTATCGGCATCTGTGGATCACGAAGAAATCTCCTGATCATGTAAGGAAAATTCTCCACACCCCACGCCCAGCGTCTCAGTTGCTTATAAAGTGCAAATAGGGCATCCCTGTAAGAACCGGACATAACCGTATCCATGGAAACTGGTAGATAAATAGGAGTTACACGATAATCTCCATGATAATGTAATAGCGCTTGCAAAAATATTCTAGAGTCTTCACTGACAATGTCTTTTTCCCAAAATCCAACGTCGATCAGCATGCGCAAACTCATGGAATGAGAAGAAAATGTCATCATACCTTCAGGACGAGCTAACTCTGTCATAAGCCAAACCGTTGTACCAAACATAGCAACACGCACAGGTGCAGGAGATTCCCAAAGATTATTGTTATATAAAACAACAGGTTGATATGAGCTACGGAGAGGATCGGGTTCGGTTAAAAATTTGTAAGCAATGCAGGCTAAGTACTGAGGATGTGCGAGTGTATCAACATCAAAAGCAGAAACAATCACTTTATCAAGATCGATGCCTAATTTTTGTAATTTGGGAAGAACTTGGTGGCCCATCCAATTCATATTAGACCCTTTACCAATAATTTCATTGGGCAAGTCTTTAGGGTGCAGAGTGGTATAAAACGCAAAAAATTTTGATCCGAATTCTTGCTTAATAATGTCTACTTTTTCTATAAAACTTTCTTTCGCGCGCTCCTCCCCGCCCAAGACAATAATTATTTTGTCTTTTGGATAAGAAGATTGTAATAATGAATTTAAGGAATCCCTAAGCACAACAACATCTTCTTTTACGGTCGGCAACATGACCAGGTGATAAACATTTTTGTATTCTGGCAGTGCGCTGACCATGGTTAACCAATCTTTTTTAATATCAGATTTATAAGTAAACCAAGAAATGAGTAAAAAAGGTAGATAATAAGCAACTCTAAAGAGCCAATATAAATCGTAAACGATAATAAAATAAACCACCCAAAGAGGGCGTACAAATGATAATGCCAAACTTGCAATTATTGTTATCCAGACCAAAGATCCGGGTATGATCTCATAAATGCGTGTCTCTAACCTTTCTAACTTCATATTTTTTTGGTTTGAATAGTTATGTTTGGCTCCTGATCATAGATCGGATTAAGATATTTAACCGACTTTATTTTATTTTGAGTAAGTTGATTGCTAACGAGTTTTAAATCTTTAGCATCACTGACAGAAATACCGTATAAGGGTTTTCGTAGAATGCGAGATATTAGGTTGGCCACTAAAACACCACCTCTAATGCTAGAAAAAGATCCCGGTCCACCAACAGCACAAATGCCTGAACATTTTTTTAGTGAACTCAAATTTATTTTACCCGAAATCTCTGCAACTAGCGAACCCACTCTGCCCTGTTTTTTAAAAATCTTAATATCCTCGCCAATCCAGCCAAACTCAAATTCATTTCTATCGTGAGTGTTAAGATAAAACCATCGCATAACTATTTTGAGGCTTTTTCTGTACTTAATTTATCAACAGCCACATGCTTTGGCGCATTAAATACTGAAAGCAAGAAACGGTCAGCAATATCTTTTCTATAAATATATTCTTGCTCGGGCATACAGGTAAAATTAACCACAAAGCCAAGATGCTGTTCTGCACGTTGAACAATTTGAGCTAATTTTTGTTTTTCGATTTCTCCTACTATAAACAAATCAACAGGACCTTCTTTGCCAATAAAGGATCCCATAAAGGCAAGATATCTAACGTCACCACTTTCTAAAATTTCTGAATCAAGGCGTTGCTCCATCAAAAAATGCGATTTTGACATCAATGATTGTATTTCGTTGATTAGCGGAAACTGCATGTTAACGCGATAGTATTTGCGTTTTAAACCTGGGCGTTTTGTTTCATCATCACCACCCTCTTCTGTTTCTATAATCATTCCTATTTTAATTAAATTGTCAATTTCGCGCCTAACAGCGTTAATTTGAGTATCTATCATCCTAGTAAGCTCACGAATAAAATAAGCCTGTTCTGGATGATTTAGAAATAGGGACATTAGTTTTACTCTGGTCTTTGACCCAAATAGGTGTTCAAGCATATATTAGTAATATCCTGCCTCTTCTTCCGCCTCTTGACAAGCCCTCTCCTTTTTATACGCCATTTGGTACAAAATAACTAAAAGGATGGACGTAATTGGGACTTTTTGCGTATACTTTGAATATTAATACCATGTCTGATACTTTTTTCCGCTTTGCCGACATAGAGTTTGGCAATAGCCCCACTAATGAGAGCATTGTGGGATTATTTAGATTTGAGGGTGCCAAGATGGGTAAACAAGGACCTTATCAGGTTGTTGTAGCCGAAATTGATTCAGCACTTTATGCTTATGAACAATTATTAGATGTCATTAATGCAACAGTTGAACAATCTAGAACATTGATGACCGGTATGACCCTGGATCCTTTTGCAAGATTTGAAAAATTGATAGCAAGAGTGAATGAAGCGATTATTGCATTTCAAGAAAAAGAACCAACCCCTATCAATTGGAATCGTATAAATATCTTTATCATTGAATGCAATCAAGATCAGTTGTGCATCTCGGGTCATGGAAAACTTACAAATATTTTTCTACAAAAAACAGAACAGGGCTTTAAAAGCTTCGATCTGTGTGGGTCATTAGAGCAACCCACTACTCCTGATCCTAATAAAATATTTGGCTCACTAATGTGTGGAGACATGAAGCCTGGTGACATCTTTTTCATCGGAACTAATAATTTTAACCGACTTAAAGCTCAATTAAATCTCAAAGACCGCTTGTCAGAATTACCACCTGTATCTGCAGCTACAGAAATTAAGAGGCAATTAGAAAAGGAACAGGTTTTAGAAGATTTTACAGCAGCTGTTATATCCGCCCATGCTCCAGAACAATCCATTGTAAAAAAAGAACCCAACAAACAAAAAGATAAAAGCTCTGATTCCATGCAAAAATTACGTGATCATGAGGAACAAATAAATCAGACCCTATCGCCTGTTTTAAATCCGCTCAAACCTAGAAAAAAACAAGAACCGAATTTGGAAGGTAATCCATCAGTTCCCAAACCCATAGCATCACCGCTCGGAGCTATTACAAAATTCTTGAGTAGTTTAAAAAGAAACAATGACCCAACCACAAGTACAAAAACAGCACTTCGTGCTATGAATGCTGGCCACAGATCTGCCCTAACTACACAACGCAAAATTATTTTAGGAGCCGTAGCGGTTCTAATACTCATTAGCATAGTAGGTTATGCTAGTTGGAGCAGAAACAAACGTATAGCCGCAGAACAAGCGTCTTGGGAAACCTCATACCAGCAAGCAATGGATTTAAAAACAAAGGCAGAGAACGATTTACTGTATGCTAAAGACGCACAAGCTAAAACTTCTATAGAACAAAGCGAACAAATCATTAATGCATTGGACAAGTCGTCTGATGATAGAAAAAACCGCACCGAACAAATGCTGGCAGATATTAGTGTAATAAAAGATCGCCTAAGAAAAGTAGTAGTTGCATCAAATATAATCGAATTGCAAAGTTTACCGGTAACTGTTGCAGATGGACAACTTAAAGCCCCAGTTCTAACAAAAGATGCGGCTTATGTTGTTGATAATAGTGATAAAACAATTTATAAAATCAACTTATCAAGTAGAGAAAAGACTGCAATCAAACTACCGGATAGTGCGACTGATATAGTAGCCGGTGCACTTGGAGAACTTTCAGTGATTTTTATTGACAGTGAAGGCAGTTTTTACGCTGTATCGATAGCACAAGACACAGTGAAAGCATTAAACCGTATAAATGACATACAAGTCGCAGACCTAGTTATCTATGCCAATAAGGCTTATGTACTGGATGGAAATGACGGACAAATTTATAGATTAACTCAAAGTAGCGCAGGATTTGGGAACCAATCAAAATACTTTAGCGATGGCGCACCAGCTATACTAGCAGGTGCAACTGGATTTGCCATTGATAGCAATGTCTATGTCGCAAAACCTAATGGATCTATAAATAGATTTTTATCAGGCGAACAGGAGGCATTTGGTTTGGGTAGTGTTGACCCACAACTAGCATCCTTATCCGCAGTTTGGACTGATGCTGATGATCCAAGAATCTTGGTAACCGATCCAGCCCAGAAACGATTATTGGTTTACGATAAAAATGGACTTCTAACTGCTCAAATAACATCTGTAGAATTTGGGACCCTTAGAGATATTTCACTACGTCCACAAGCACAACAAGCATTGATAGTTAGTTCCAATAGACTGTTACTAGTACCATTACCTTAATAAGAAAAAAATTAAATACCCCGTTTATACGGGGTATTTAATTTAACTGGAAGTTAAGTACTTTATTTAAGAGTACATTTACCACCAGCATCTTCAAGCTTCTTTTTGATATCTTCTGCTGTTGCTTTATCAACACCTTCTTTAACAACCTTAGGTGCACCATCAGCAATGTCTTTTGCTTCTTTAAGGCCAAGACCCGTGATTTCACGTAAAGCCTTGATAACACCAATCTTATTACCACCTGTTTCTGTTAGTTCAACATCAAAGGATGATTTTTCCTCTTCAGCAGCACCTGCTGCACCTGCGGCCATAGCCATTACAGGAGCGGCTGCACTAACTCCGAATTTTTCTTCTAATACTTTTACCAATTCGGAAAGGTCGATAATGGATAATTTTTCGATTTGTTCGACGAGTGCCTTAAACTTTTCTGGCACTTCGACAACCTTTTGTTCATCGGACATAATTTTTTTAAATTATTATTTATGATTACTATTGTAAGTATCGCTTAGGCGATATTATTCTTTAACTGGCTCTTCTGCTGCAGGAGCTTCTGCGGAAGCTTCCCCGACCGCAGGAACCTCCTCGGTTACAGGAACGCTTTCTGGTTTTGCTTCTTCGGTCTTTGCCTCTTCAACAGGAGATTCAGCTACTGGAGCAGCTTCTTCTGTTTTTACCTCTGCTGGAGGTTGCGCTTCTTTAGACTCTGTTTCTTCTTTTTGCTTACGAACGGCATCTAGCACACGAACAAATCCTGATACTGGTCCGTTAATGACACTTAAGAACATGCTATAAAGCTGTTCACGACCTGGTAGCTTGGATAATGTGATGACGTAGTCCTGATCAACAGATGCTCCGTCAAATATACCACCAACCAATTTAAGTGATGTACTTTTTGAAAGATCACCTAATATTTTTGCTGGCGCGATTTCATCCTCTGAGGAAAAAGCAATGCCGATCATACCAGGAAGTTGCTTAGCATCAAATTCAATGCCCGCTTCTTTTGCTGCCATGTTTATCAATGTCTTTTTAGCAACAATGTATTTGATCTGACCTTCGTACATCTTTTTGCGCAAATCATCCGCTTGAGAAACATTTAGCCCCTGATAATCGGCAAAATATACAGAAGGACTTTGTTTAAAGTTTTGGACAAGGATTTCTTTAATTTCCTCTTTTTGCTGTCTTGTTTTTGGCATAATTTATTCAATTATGTTGGGTTATGTCGACCTTTAATAAGCAAACACCCACAGCATCCTGTGGGGTAAAAATCGCTTAATAAAGCGACATTACAGCCTCGGCAGGGGTAAATTTTAACTCCTTTTTGGTGGAGCCCTGCTGTCTTGGGATGTGAGTGTTGGGCATAGTATAGCCAAAACTTATAAGGGTGTCAAACCCCAAAAGACTTTATCTAGATAATCCAGTTGACGTTATAAGACGTTGTTCTATAAGCTTAATGTTGGACAAGAAATTATTATCAGCAAATCTTTATGCAAAATGACAGTATAATTAAAAAAATAATTCAAGACATGTTTAAAGTTGACCAAGGTCTACGCATGTATCCTGACCCAAACAACATCTTGCCCATGGATGAATCCGGCCTCACATTGAGCAGTTACTCTATTTACATGATTGATACATGCAACAATTATCGTATTCATAAACTTATTAAAGATTTTGGATATCCTACAACAAAAATTGTGGACAGAGACACGTTAAGTAATTTTTGGTTATTAATTCAACATCAAGATTATGATATTGAGCTGCAAAATAGATGTTTACAAAATTGTGACTTTACACCTAGAGAAATAGCTTTGCTTACTGATAGAATTTGCATTAATAGAGGCCAACCTCAGCAATACGGCACACAATTCCATTTTGTTGATGGAGACAGGAAACTATATGACATACAGGAACCTGATAATTTGAGCGTGAGAAGACAAAGTTTAGGCTTGTCTGACGATGAAGTTTTTACATAAATGAAGTTCGGTTATAAGTTGTCTTAAACCAATCTCCGTGCCATACTAACCTTATGGAAACACAAATTATCAAAGCGCCTTCAGCAGAGTTACGAGTGACTGATTTAAAGGGAAAAAGGCAAATAATGATAAATGGTAAGGCAGTTCACCACGGAAGGTTGGTAAAATTTTTAGATAGTATTGAGACTCCCCTATCGGTCTCCACAATCAAAAAGCTTGTCGCGCTAAAAGGAGATTGGTGGTTGGATGAGTTGGAAAGAAGACAGGATAAAAATTATATGCGCAGAAGGTTGGAGACTTTAATTAAAAGATTTGATACTTTTAATGGTAAAAAAGTTTTAGATATTGGATCTGGTAGTGGATCATCCGCGCTTGTAATGTTGGATAATTGCGCGCTGGAGGTGCATGGAGTTGAACCAAACAAAGCGTTTGTCGAATTAGCTAATGATCGTGCTAAGGACGAAGGGCAAACGGAAAGAACTTTTTTTACTCAGGTGCAAGACACAAGCAAGTTAGAGTTCGCTGACAATAAATTTGATATTGTAACTTTTAATGCAGTCTTGGAACATATTCCACCAAATCTAAGACAAGCAATAATAAAAGAAGCTTATAGATGCCTGAAACCGGGTGGCTTTATGATTTTTACGGAAACGCCTAATCGTACGTTTCCTTATGACGGACACACGACCGGACTACCTTTGATACCCTGGTTGCCATTATCCATGTCATATAAATTAGCAAAAACTTTTTCTAGGCACGTGCCGCGTGGATTATCAAAAGAGCGATATATCAATGAGGGCTTGGTTGGTGGATCGTATTGGCAGATAAAAAAAGCCATTCCCGACGCAACATGCCTTAATAAAAATGGCGGTGATGCGGATTGGAAATCTGATTTAAAAAAAGCTAACCCATTAGTAAGATGGTGGCTCAAACTTGTAGAATGGAAGATGAGAATATTTTTTCAATTACCGCTAAACGCTTTTATGCCCATGCTGGATTTGGTATTTAAAAAACCCATCAAATAAAAATTCAATATATTGATTATGGGTATACAAATTGAATTTAATCCTGATTTAACCATGGAGTAAGAAGTTGATAAGGGTCGTAGTCATCGCTGTAGATAAAATGCAGATAACAGAAAATGAAGCTCATACCTGGGCAATGAACGTAATCCCAAATTTGAATAGATAGCAAACTAGTTGGTTTTAGTTTTTAGTTGATAGTAGTTCCGATATATTTCTCCCCTGTTAGAATATTTTTTAAATTAGGAAGATTTTTGCCGTCAGCAATTATTACATGAAGTTTATTTTGAGATGCAAAGCGTGATGCTATCGGGTCAAATGGTGCGTTCATGCCAGGTATCCATTTATTGCCAACTATTTTACGGAATGAATTCCAGTCCGTTGTGGATAAAGGTTTCGCATCTTTAAACTTTGCTGGATCCTTATCGTAAGCTTGCTTTATATTTGATAAATTAATAACCTGACGAGCTTTATATTTTTTAGCTAGGCGAACAGCTACATAATCAGTACTCCAACCAGGTTTCCACCCTGCAGCAATCAAAATCGAACGGTTCCAGACATGTTGACGAGTTGGATCCTTGATGACAACGTGCTGTGCCTCATTACGAAAAATAGTGCGCATGAGGTGAGCATTGAGGCGAGTTGAATGAATACCGAGCCAATCAATATCTTCATCGGCAAGTTTTGTAACAGCGCGTGCGGCTTGCTGGTATAACCTTGCCGTGTTCCCACCTCCCACAACTAATATAAAGCGTTCCCCTTTTTTAATATGTGTGCGAATTAGTGCGGCAAAACGTTTCAAAAAAGCGGCATCAATACCGCTTTTCGGAACCACGATAGATCCGCCTAAAGAAATTACTATCGGTGATTTTTTCATTTACTCTTTAGGGTTATGAATAAATGCATTTGATAGCCATCCTACTGCCCAAAATATTAGAGCACCGGCAAAAGCAGGCCAAAATCCTTGTACATCAAAACCCGGTACGAGATATGCCGCCAACCAGAGCATGAAAGCATTAATAATCAATGTAAACAGACCTAATGTTAGTATATTTGCAGGCAGGGTCAATAGGATAACCAGTGGGCGAATAATTGCGTTTATAAGGCCAAGAACCAGTGCGGTTAATAATGCAGCCCAAAAATTGGTAACCTCAACACCTGGGACTAAGTATGAGGCTAATAGTATGGCTAGGGTACTTACAACCCAACGAAAAATTAACATATTTTTTTAGAAGTTTAATTAAGAGTTAATCAATGCTTTGATTGTGTTTCTTTTGTATCTCAGTAATTTTATTTTCTGCCTGCTCTAGACGCTCACGTAATTTTTCTGAAAGCTCCATAGCACGCTCATATTTTTTTAGACCTTCATCAAGGTCCATATTGCCACTCTCAAACCACTCGGTTATTGACTCGAGTTCGGTAAAAGATTTGTTGACATCAAATTTTGTGGTTTTAGATTTCTTTTCCGGCATATTTATAGAATCTTGTTATAGTAATTTTTGCTGTTCGGATAAATCATCTGTCCGTATTTGTTTTACTAGCAAATCCCCTTCTCCATCACGCATGACCGCGGTCACCGTTGATCCGATTGCTAATGATGAAATGGAAGTTAACGCGCGTCCTCTTGCGTCGCACAGCATGGTATAGCCCCGAGCCAATACACCTTTAGGGTCTAGCGACGCAAGAAGACGAACGAGCGAACGGTGTTTCTCGTGGAGCGCCTTAAACCATTGTGCCATATTTGCATCCAACTTGGAAGTCGAATGTAAAAGAAATTGCTTTTGTTGAGCCAACCAATTACTTGGAGCTTGTATCGCCTGCCCCAAAGATCTTTGCCATGACTCAATTAGATTGTTTATATTTTTTTCTATTGCGGAAGATTGATAAGAGAGATTCCTTAAAAAATCTTGTCGATCGGGTACTAAACGCCTGGCACAATCAGTTGGCGTTGAGCCACGTACATCGGCTGCCTCTTCGGCAAGACTAATGTCACGCTCGTGACCAATACCAACAAGTGTGGGAATTTTTGAAGCAAATATAGCCCTAACAACTTGTTCATCATTAAATGACATTAATTCTTCCAACGAACCACCTCCACGTGTAAGTACTAAGGCATCATAATCTTTATGGTTTTGATTAGCCTGTTTTATTGCTTTAACAATATCTTCAGCAGCACCAGCACCCTGAACCTTAACATGATAGAGATCTATTTCTAGCCCACGCCAGCGCTCATTTATAATCCGAACAAAATCACCATATGCAGCGCTTTCACGCGAGGCTATTAGTGCAATACGATTAGGAATAGTAACCAATTGACGTTTTCGTGCAGGATCAAATAAACCCTCTTTTTCAAGTTTAAGTTTTAACGCAGCTAGGGCTTTTTTTAACGCGCCCTCACCAACCAATTCCACACGTTCTGCTGATAATGAAAACTTGCCAAACTTTGGATAAATACGGGGCATGCCATAAACCTGAACCCTCATTCCATCTTCGATTGGTACACGCAAGTTCCAAACCGTCATAAAGATCGGAACTAAGCCATTATCATCTTTTAAACTAAAATTAACCCATTGCCCTTGACTTACCCTAAAATCAGATACCTCTCCTTCAACACAAAGTTCACTAACATTCCAAGCGCGTGATAGCGTATCATTTATGTGAGCAAGAAAGTCGGATACCGTAAAAATTGTCATATCTATTGAGTATAAATGAAAGGTAGCGAGAATGGAAATACCCAAAAAATAAATATTAAAGTTATTAAAATAAAAAAGATCCTTAATTAGGGATCTAGACACAACCTTGTTTTTTGCAACATTCTTTGCATTTGCCACACTGTTCACAAAACTTTACACCAATATATTTTTCTAAACAACCAGGACAAAGAACGGTCAAATACGACTTCCTTCTGATGCGTGTGCAAGTACAGCATGCAAGACATGTTTTACAATTTTCGCAATACTTGCTCGCAATAACATCTCTTGGGCAACGTGAACACCTATACAAAAAAGAAGGCTCACGACAAAATACTGCTACATCCAAACCTTTTGGTAGCTTTGGCGCAATAGACATGACTGCCTCCGAGTTGCTAAATGAGCAATAAACCAAGGATTGTAAGTGTTTACACAGGTCAATGAGCTAATAAAAACACTAGCAGTATTTATTTACTCTGTCCATATATTAATCAAAAAAACACCCAATATTAGGTGTCTTTTTGATTTTTATTTTGGTTACTTTTTAAGAGACCCTCCCCACTCAACCAATGTGAAACCTTGACGTTCTGGTGGATTTATTGTCGGAGCCTGTATATCCATCGGGGCATCAAGTTTTTCCCAATCCATAAAGATTCTGATGTAAGTATCGGGTTTAGGAGAAACAAAGAGTGGTGCGGCCTGATTCCAGTCTTCTACTAAGAATGAAATCCTATAGTAAGGTGAGTCGGTCATAAGCGGTACCCAAAAGTCCATGAACTCCGTTTTTTCGGTTGTATTTAAGCCATATTCGGTTAATGTTTTATCAAGGAATGATTCAACTTCACCGTTTTTGACAACAAAGCCGGTTGCCGGAGTTTGATAGTTGACTCCAATTCCTTCCCAGAAAAGCGATCCATAGGTATTGCCATCGGAATAATCAAGCTGGCCATTTGGATGTGCCAAAACATTCCAGCCGCCTTGAGGGTAAATCGGATCACTTACAGTTACATTGATAAAATCAGGGAGCTGAACATGAACTTTGGCATTCTGCTCAGGGTAAAGATAGATAACAGGTTTGCCGCACTCTCCTTGAGGCTGTACGCTGGATTCTACATAACGAACCCAATTTCCAAATCCATCTTTCCAATAGAACAAAGGGACTTTATATTTAGCCACAAATGTCTCAATATCACCTCTCTCGCCCTGATTAGAATAGTCAGTCCATCTGTCGTAACGATAAATGACATCTTGGTTATTTATCTGATCTCTGGGGACATAAATCGCCTCACCTGATTTTGTCTTACCAGCAATGACTAGTTTATCCATACTACCAATGTCATCTGCGGAGATAATATCCGTACAATCATGACCCCCACAACCTCCGGAAACATACGGCAAGTATATATTTTCATTCTTATATTCGTCGTTCCAGATTATATCTAAATCATAACCAGCAGGCACCCAAGACCCGCTGCCATCATTGCTAATCCAGGTACCGGGAATTTGTGAAGCGTAGTAATAGGGCTCGCCTTCTTTGGAGAAGACAATTAAACAACCGCCGGTTACTCCATCTGCATAATAGTCTGGCGTAATGCGATAAACATTTTTGCCATCCGTGGTTTTGGCTATGGGTTTTTGTTCACCGTTAGATAAAAATTCAAATTTATAACCGTTGTCGCTAGCTGAGGAATTGAATCCCCCCGGTGATCCCGTATAAATGACAGCTCCATTGGTTAGGTCAAATTTTGTTGGCATTGTTTCTTTTATAATCTGTATTTCTCGTGCAGGTGTTAAATATTTTTCAAAATCATTGGGATAGAAATAATCATCATCAATTAATATATAGAGCTTGGAATCAATATTGGATAAAAGCAAATCACTATATTTAT
>JAHJSR010000077.1 GCA_018830085.1 Patescibacteria group bacterium | reverse complement strand
CCCTCTCATTTCATGGGTTATTACTTACCTTTTACAGCCACGGTTAGCGCATACCCCAGACCCCTTGGAGCTTCGTATTGAAGATGCTTGTTATTCCGAGCGAAGTCGAGGAATCCCTTTATTATTGTCTTGCGTTGTTTTAATCCTTCAATCCCAAATACACAAGATAAGCGCCGCCAAAAAGTGCGGCTAGTGAAAAGGTGTTATAGCCTATCATTACATCACTGCTCCAATCGGTTATTTGTTTTAAATTACCACCTGAGATGAGACCTAAAATTAATATTGCACCAACAATTATGTAAACGGTTTTTTTGGTTTTGGAGGGTGTATGTTCTAAGTCGGCTTTTGGTTCGGATTTAAATTCTAATTCGGCCTTTGGTTGTAATGTAGTAGGATCTGAATGTGTGGATGAGTTGGGATTGTATCCGTACCTGTTTGCTCCTTCTGTGCCCTCTGAGACTGTTAAAACGAGGTTGTAAACAGGTATTAGATAATACCAACCACTTTTATTTACATCGTGCATTCTACGTATGCCAACTGCTACTGATGGGACAAGGATAAATAATTGATAAATACTTCCTAAAATACTAACATCACCATTGGGAGATAATTGTAATATTGCTTCAACAATGCCCAGGCCAAAGGCGATGAGAAAATTAAACAAGATAAAATACCAGAATTCATCTCTGCTGGAACGACCGTCGAATACGGCGTATTTTTTTATGACGTTTAGGTAGTGGTTCATGTTGTAAAGTCATTACTTAATAAGACTCATCAAGCCAGGAAAGATTGCCAGTATGATTATGTCTGCAGACAAGTGGGCTATCATGGCGCTTTCTAAACCTTTTTTCCAGTAAAGCCAACCAAAGATTATTCCTCCGATACCATTTAGTATGATTGCTCGTAAAACAATCAAGGTTGTTAAATCGGTTATGTTTGAGGTTATGGGTAGATGTCCCAATCCAAAAATAATTGCTGCGAGAATTATGGAAAACCACATGACAAAATTATTTTTGGTTATGTCTATTTGATATTTTTTTATTTTACTAAATAACCAAACTATTAGCGACATTAAGAATAATCTCAAAAGTATTTCTTCAGCTATACCGCCATACAAAGAACCTAAAAGTCTTTGCCAAAGTGGAGGTATTTGATTTGTAGCGAGGCTGATGCTTACACCAAAATATTTAAATACAAAGTCCAGTAAAATTATTAATGCACCTGCCAAAATACCGAGTAAAACAGATTTAAATACGGTTAATTTTAGGTTGGTTGGTAGTTTTTCTTTGTTTAAATATTTTTCTAATATTGGCAGTCCTAGGCCTACTTTGCTGGATAGTTTTAAACCAAGATAGATGGCGAGAGCAAAAAGAATTGTGCTTTGAATAATGGAAACTATTGCAAGGGTTGATATGGGTAATGGGGAGAGTTTAATAATATCGGCTTGCAATGTAAATGCGTATGGTAAAACTGCGATTATGGAAATAACACTAAGAATGAGTAAAGTAAAATATAATTTTTTGTTGAGTGGCTTTTTTTGAGTCATATGTTTTATATTTGCGATGATTTTTAGGCGAAGCGCATTTTTTTATATTTTCTACAAAACTTTACCAATGGCAATTTGGGCAGGTGTGTAGTCTGATTTACCCTGTCTATTCCGTGCCCGGCTTCTAAGATTTTCCATGTCCAACTCGTTTTTAGCAAATGATATTTCGCCAACCGTGTCATTGGTTGAAGTAGCATATCTAACTACAATGCGATCTCCTTTAAATTTTGTATCTTTTAAACCATAAATTCCCGGTTGCACATGATCTGAGCAGGAATAAACATCCATTTTTTGAGTTGTCCCCTGCTCGTTAAAGGATGTCGCTCCTTCAAATTTACATGATTGACAAGGGTGTTCCCAGTTTTTGGCTTTTTCTTTATTCTCTGGCGGCATCTTGCTTTCAAAGTTTTCCATATGTTTTTTATCTTATTAATTTAATCATCAAGACTAACTTTTTGCTCGGTTTGTTTGCCTAAAAAGAAGAATACAATCCAAGCAATAAACAGTACAGCACTTGAGATTATTATGGGCATTGATGTGCTTATTGATAATGATATGCCGGCTAAAATTGGAGGGATTGCTTGAGATAGGGATACTACCGACTGTCTTAATCCCAAGATTTCTCCCTGTGCCGTAGGTGTTGTTGAGTTGCTGATTATGGTGGAAAAATTAGGATTAATAAAACCAAAAGAGATGGCCAGTATGGGTATTATCAAGTACAGAATGTAATTTTGGCTGGGAATTATGAATGTCAATAAAGTTAATGAAGTTAATAGAATGACAATTTTTAATATTTTTTCGGATTTGAATTTTTTTGATATTGGACGAATCAATACTCCTTGGGATATGGCGATCCATAAACCCATGTAGGCAAAAAGATAACCAATTTGGGTGGAAGTAAATGAGAATTTATCATAAAGAAATATTTGAAAGAATTGAGTAAAAAATGACCAGCCAAAATTTATAAGAAAAATAGTTAGAAAAAATATATTTAATGATTTTAGACTAATAATTTTTCTTATGTCGATGATACTGCTTAAGAAGTGTATTGGTTTATGAACTTTTTGGACTATTGATTCTTTGAAACTAAATATTATGAACATAATATTTATAAAAACCAGCAGTGCGGCTGTCCAAAAAGGAGTTGCAAGGTTAAACCATGAGATTATATTGGAATCAGAAAGAACGCCGCCAATAAACGGTCCAAATATAAATCCCAGGCCAAAAGCCATTCCAATCAAACCGAAATTTTTGGTTTTATTTTCAACATCACTAATATCAGCAATAGCGGAATTAACTATTGAGATATTTCCACCGGTTACTCCATCGATTATTCTACTTAGGAATAAAATATAAATATTTCCAATTATTATTCCCACGGCAAAAAGAGCATAGCCTAGCAGACTTCCGATAAGTGAGATAATGAGTAGGTTTTTTCTGCCATAACGATCCGAATATTTTCCTAGTACTGGTGCTGCGAAAAATTGAGCTAATGGATAACTGGCAATCAATAAACCCAGCAAAATGTTAATCGTGCTTTGTGGTACTGAAGCCGGGAAAAAATCTTTTGCATAGAAAATTATCGGCAAAATCGGAATAATGATTCCAATTCCTAGCATGTCTATAAAAACTACTAGAAATAAAGAAAATAAAGATGATTTATTATTTTTGGACATAGTTTTATTGTTGTATAAGTTTTTGAAGGTTTCTTTACAAATCAATCTGCAAATATCTGTTCAGTCAATTTAAATTCTTTTTTATTACAATCAACTTCCGCATTTATGCCTAAAGGTAAAATCCATTGCGGATCGGTGTGACCAAAGTCCATGTTGGTAATTATGGGGAGATTTTGATTACCAAACTCATGCTTAACAATTTTTAATACAACTTCGTCTAGATCCTTTTTTTCTGTGTCAGAATATTCTTTGGGTCTGCCGATAAGTAAAGCGGAAATTTTATCAAAAATTCCTTGCATTCCATAGTTCCTTAACATGTATTTAACCTGGTCGGGCGTTGGTTTTTCTTCCGAAGTCTCTAAAAAGAATATTTTTTTATTCCAAAAATCTTCATCAGGGTAAAATTTGGTGGATTTTAAAAATTCCATTACTTCAATATTTCCTCCGAAGAGTTTGCCTTGTACCACGCTATTACCCTGCAACCAATTCCAGCCTGAGTTGTCAGCGGCCTCATTCACTTTGCCTGTGTTGGCTTGATTGTTCCAGTCCGGATAACCATCTATATAAGATTTATAGGGTTGGTAATTATAAATTTCAGGATTATCGAATAAGAGTGTTTTGATGTGGTTGTGAAAATCCTCGCCAAGCGAGTCGTATTGTGATAATCCGGCCATGATTGAGGGGCCGTGCAATGTAACCAGTCCGAGTTGATTTAAGTAGGTTAAAAGTGTGGTTGTATCGGAATATCCCATTATGATTTTAGGATTGTTTTTGATGGTTTCGATATCCAAAAAAGGCAATATGCGAATCGAGTCGTTACCTCCGATGCTGGCTATAATGGCTTTGACATCACTATCTAAAAAAGCATAGTTTATATCATTAGCTCTAAATTCAGGATTGTCTTCTAAAAAATCAGCATCTTTTTGAGCCGAAGGATATTCTTTAACCTTTAGACCCAATTCTTCCAGAGCTTTAAGACCGTTTTTATATATATGCGGGAACATACTTGGTCCGCCCCAGGATGGAGAAACGATTGCCACAGTGTCACCCGGCTGTAGTTTTTTGGGTTTGATTGACATATAATTCATTACTAACAAATATTTGGCACTTGGCATTCGTAATTTGGCATTTTTCTAATATTTAACATCAGCACTCTCCGCACACTCCCCTTCTGTGTAAGATAAGACTCTGGGGTTTTGGCAGGCTTTGCAGGAGTTGCTAAAAGTTTGTTTTATCGGGTCGCATGGTGCTTTGATGCATTCGACCTGCACTTGGCCGCATACGGGTTGGTAAATCTCGATACACACGTCTGCATTTCTTAGTTCGGGTGAACAATCTATGGCTTTGAGTTTACCATCGGTTGCGGGTTGATCTTTAATATCATCTTTATCAATGCTTACTGAATCGTTTTCATTGTCATTTGCAATTGGCTCGATAATTTCCGTAAAGGTTTTATCGCCATG
>JAHJSR010000076.1 GCA_018830085.1 Patescibacteria group bacterium | reverse complement strand
CTATTAGACTGTTAGGAATTTACGAACACAGGGGAGCACGAGCCACGGTTGACGTTGTTCACGGGGGTGACTCATGGCTCTCGGTGCACATCATCGGAATCGAAATCGAAGAGGTGGTTGAGCTCTACAACCTAATCCGTTCGGGTGCCATCGAACCAACCGAGAGTTGGGAGAGGTTGCAACCCGGCACGGAGCCCGAATATATCGAAGATGATGATGGTTTAGATATTACGGGTTGGGGCAGTCTCAGGTTACATAGCAGAAAAGATGCTCCTAACTAAACCTTGAACTCGTCGTTTTGACGGGTTTTATTTTTTACAAAAAAAGATCTTGCGATCTTTTTATTATCGAGCAAAGCTCGATGGTGGGCCTGGTGGGAGTTGAACCCACATGCCTTGCGGCCACAGATTTTAAGTCTGTTGCGTATACCAATTCCGCCACAGGCCCTCGAAATAATTTGTAGTCGCTAGTTTAGCGAATCTTTCAAAAAAAGGCAACCATGGCACAAAATACAAACAAAAAACCGCGGTTTCCCGCAGCTTTGTCCCGGCTTGCGCCGGATAATAATATAAGGTGCGCTAAGACTATACTTTTATAAACTATTTTAATCAAGGGCTAATTAAATGATCTCACCTTGCCATGAAAATCGATCTGTTTGAGTTCTGACTATCAAAACGTCTTCATCTTTGAGCTCAATACCAACGTCTGTTAGTAGAGGAGATTTGTTCAACCTGGCCAGTAGCTCATCATCTTCCAATTGAATTGCTGGACTATAACCAAAAAGTCTATCGATTTGAATTACTATAGGCTTTTCTTCAATGGGAACGTGTGAGTGCGTAAGAATTATTTTTGCTGCCAAAGCAATACCTTCCAACAATTCTTCATAATCCATTTTTTCGTGTAAATGATATGCGAGATTTCTTTTTGGACACCAAGCATGGGGCAAGCTACCAACATAGATTCGATAACCAGAATGGAATCTATCCCACTCATCTTCGTATTCATTAGAAGCTTCTCCTTCATCGCGTCTAATCATTGCCGAAACCTCATGTGATTTTTCATCTACTTCAAAGCCAGCAAAACCAACTAAGTCGTGAGTGTCCGTATCATACATGGTTGTTCTGATTTCAGCATTTTGCAATTCAGGCAATTTCAATAATTCATCTTTTAATGCAGTAAAATATGCATATTCCGCCTCTTCATCTCCACCAAATGCTGCGCAACCTGCATGATTATCCTTAAAACAAGTATGAGGCATTAAATCAATGATTATCTTTTTTTTATCTTTGTTAGCTTCTCGTATTTCTTCTTGATATATTTCTAAAAATTTGCCGGCTCCATTTGCAGCATCCCTATCCTGAGTAATGCACCCTCCGGGTGATGCAAATAAATGCATAGATCCATAAGGCTCACCGGTTGCATCAGGAGCAAACCTATCTCTTTCGTCCATACAAGTTACATGAAAAGCACAAACTTTTTTTTGTCTTTCTTCACGTTCCGTGTCAGTGCTCTCAAATCTTATTTGGGATTCCTTTTGTCCCTCTTGCAAAAGTTCCAACTCTTGCTGTTTTTGTTCTTCGCGACTCATATAGATAATGTAATTTAATTTTAAAAAATGTTATTTATACGTTTCGCATTCTGCACCAAAATCAAAATTTTTGCAATTAACTACGGTATTTGCTAATCTTATTCCAGAACATTGCATGGGAGCGTGTCATGTCCAAAGAACCGCAATTTCCTTGGATAACGTCGGTTACCGAAAATTCGCAGTTAAACGATGTACCCAACCGCCGCACAATCGGCCCCTTCGTTGATTCTGAAAAATTCAAGCAAGAGCGTAAACCCGGGCTCGTCCCGTATCGATTTCACGGAGATATTGAGTTTGATTATCCGGATCATTATTGGGTACTGCTTCGATTATGAGAATAGTGTGGTCTTCATCTAATTTATCAATCGTCACACTCTTGGCGATGTTTTTTTTACCAAAAGCAAAAGACTCCCGATTAGGAGTCTCTCGCGGAGTCCCCGAAGCCTTGGCAAAGGTTGAGCCCTTCGGATCCGTTCAGGATACAAAAAAATCCTTCGAATAAATCGAGGATTTTTTTGTGGAGCGGGTAGGGGGAGTCGGACCCCCATCTCTGCCTTGGCAAGGCAGCATAATAGCCGCTATACGATACCCGCTTAGATATCAATCGCGGGTGAGTAGTTTATCCTGAACTTGTTTCAGGGATACCCGCGGGCTAATTGATTGTGGCAATAGATTATCAAAAGATGAAAAAACTGGCAAGAGTTCAAATAATAGCAAGGTGTTTATGTATTTTTACGCTGTGGTTAAGCACTAAAGATATTTGTGAAGTGTAGATTAGAGCCTTTGGTCAATAAGGAAACAATGTAACAAACTTTGGGCCTAATGAGACTGTTTAAGTTGCGGGTTCTTGGAGTCTGCTATATTTAAAATAAAGAAAAAATAACCCAGAATCTTGATAAATATACATATTGGTGATAGGGTAAATTTTAATGTTCCTAAACCGTCGCCGTGGCGGCATTAAGGATGCGCTCCATGGACAATAGAATCGGAATTCCGGTGTCTGGCAGTGCTAAAAGGCAGCTGATATCAGATGATGATATTGGTATGATCGTAGCCGATCCAGAAAAGATTATTTATCAACTTTCAGAGAATGTTACGGAAATTTTCTCAACTATCATTCAAAGAATTCCAAGAGATCTTTCCACTCTGCTTAGCATCGCATGGTTTTCGAAAAACAAAATTTGCCTGATGATGTTGATTGAACACGCACATACGAGCAATAGAGTAGACGATTTGATTTTTGCATTCATCCCTGCATTACAGGATTGGATGTATCGGCCATTCTTTTACGAAGTATTTAATGATTTGTTGTATCAAGCCCGCGCTCAGACCATGGTTCACATCTTACGTGCAGCTAATCCAAGAAAGCGATCTTGGCTAGCTAGGTTAATTAATGTGGATACTCTCTGGGAAACAGCGATCAAAAAAATGATCACACAAAGAGAGTTGCGTTGCGCTTATGAATGTTTATTGGAAGCTGGTACTGGATTTTTGCAAAGTCCACGAGATTCTGCGATGGCACATATGACTCCATGTCAACGATCTTTTCTATTAGATGTTCAAACTTGGCAAGATAGCGATGCTTTTTTTCCAACCTATTCCAGAATGTCCAACATAACGGACTTGATTCGTCTGGTTTGGGAGGCTCATCGCAAGGTAGCAGAATTGGATTCTTTTGGTCCGGATGAATGCGTAGGTATTTCATCCTATCGCCTCGCAATTGGGCATCGTAAGCAAGACGGTTCGTTGGTGGTTACTCACCAAGACTGCCCCATGCCCTATCGTGGATTGATTGCGCGATTTGCAGAGCCTCCGGTTCATACAGAGTCTTTACCAGGGCTGTTATTTGTTCGGGCGCCTACACTGCAACACACTACTCTATGCGTTGAAGGTGCTATGTTGCAACAGTTGGTGATGCATTACCTGGTTATGGTCGTCAGTGTCGATGATCACAATCGTCGACTAATGTCCGAGTCAGGCTAATCTTCTTCCGCGAGCTTAAACAGGCTGGCGGTTTTTTTGTATAACCTTGTTTTTATTCTTGTATGATTTTTTAGCAACTTTTACTCCTTCGAGTGCGCCAATTGCAATGGCGGCTGCCCCAAAAGGGGTCCAGCCTGGCAATCCCTCCTCTTTCTTTTGATTATCATCAGACCACACTTCCGCATGACTTAAAATTAATATTTCATTAGCATTGCGAGGTAGTATGGTTGGTATTTCTCCACTCATATCCAATATACCACTTATCGAAATTTCATCGCCTTTACTAAGGCGTGAGGCTCTATATGAAACACTGGGACGGATCTTCATATCAATATCCGCATCTTGGCTTATCAAATGTATTGTTTTTCCTGAAACACTTTGCACTGTGGCGGTCGCACTGACATAACTCCATGCATCCTCTGCTGCAGGTGCGGGTAAGTAAACCTCTCGTAAAACAACGGTTTCTTCCAAATCCTGTTCGATCCATCCATCTTTTGTTCCTAATGAAAGATAGGGTAGATCATTAGTATCAAATTTTAGAGTGCCTGTAATTTTTAACCATTTTCCCATTTCCGGTTGTTTTAATCTGGAAGGGACTTTAACTAAAAGTCCCTTACCTTCATGATTCAACAAAACAAATGATCTACCGGTTGTATGTTTAAGTGGCGAACCCACCATACCCTCCAACGCAACTCTTAGTCCGCCATACTCGGCATCGTTTATCATATCGTGTGTTATTAAATAAATGTTATTAGTTGTTAAAGACTTATTTTCTGTTGATTTTTTTAAAGTAATAATTTTGTCAGCATCAATGAATGCATCTGATTGCTCAAGATCATCGGCTGTAACTTCCGTGTTCATGTATCCAGGGGTTGGTTGATTGGACAATATCCAGTTACCATCCATTTGTTTAGACCAACTATGCGCCGATTTACTTTCCGAATAAGAGAATTGATCAATAACATTTCCATTAACATCCAGAATTTTTACCACATCACCGCTATTATTTAGTCTAGCCGAATTTAATTTGATGATTACAAAATCATTAGTAAAATTATTTTTAAAAACAGCTATCTTGCCAGTAGCATCATGAATTTCATATTCTAAAACACTTTGAGTTGATGTACTGATGCATGCGATTTCTATCCATTCTTGATCTTTCTCAGGATTTGGTAAAATTTCATTTATCATTGGTAAGCAGGTAGTTGTACTAAGTGTAGTCTTTTGTAAATTATCAGATTCATTGTTCTGGGTCGCTGATTGTACGGTCTCGCTTTCGGTTTTTAAGTCTCCGTCCACCGAATTGGTCTCAGAAGTATCTATCGAATCAGTTGATTCAGTAATTTTCTCTTCAATAATATTTTTATCACCCGGAGTTGGTTTTAGGGTTTCTCTCCAGTTGCCTTGATCGTCTCGTGCATAAGGCATCCCTTTTTGCATGGCAAGATAAGTTAGGGTGTCAAGTAATTCACCAGATTCTGGTGGGTATAATTTTACCGAATCACCGCTATTATTCAGTCGAGAACTAGAAATGTAGAAAACTTTGTATGATAACGGCTCTATTTCTCCTTCGAGCACCGCAATCTTACCAACCGAATCATGAATCTCAACTCCTCCTAAATCAATAATCCAATCAACAGATGTGTTATAAATCTCTACCCACTCTTTGCCTTCTTCGGGTGCTGCCATTACCTCATTAATTATTAAACTTTTATATTTTTTAGTAAGTAGTACATCGGTCATGTCTACCTTGGCTACGTCTGTCGGATTTATACTTGTCGTATTAAGCTTTGTATCCGTAGAACTCGCATTCTCGTTAACAATAATTTGCAATGTGCTTGTCGCTTCAATCAAAATTTCTTCTGTTGAGCTGGTCGTCACTGGTACTGTACTACTAGTTTCGTAATCAATCATACCTGTTGTACTTGTGGGTGTATCAACCATTTGTTCTTCTAAAACAACCTCTGTGCCCGTTGCCATGACTTCATTGGCCATTTGTTCATCTGTTGATCCTTGATTACTTGGCTCTGGAGTATGATCCACGTATTTTCCAGGCGATCCTAAATCAGAAGTAGAAAGATTACTGCTAGCGCTAGCACTGATCCAAGCCTCTTTGGAATTACCTGCTAAAAATATACCGACTCTCTGCATGGAGATCTTAAATTCTTCGGATGCTCCCGCGAGTGGCGTACCTCCATCACCAGCAACATCGATAATTTCACCAACTTGGTCTTTAAGTTCAATTAACATTGAGCTATTTGAGACGGATAAAGTACTAGTCGTGACATCGGCTTGTATTACAAGTGCGGTTTTTTCATCATCGGTATTATAGTTAGCGATTAAAAAAGTTTTATGTGCTTTGATAATTGCATCATTAGGTAAAACAATATTTTTACCGCTAGAGCCACATCCTGTTAGATACCAACCGCCCACAGAGATTTCAATATCAGTTGGGTTATAAAGTTCTATCCATTCATCAGCTTGCGAAAGTGAAGAGCCCGCCCAGGCAATTTCACTAATAACGATTCCGCTTGATGCTTTTACGGCCTTGGGAGGAATGGCTGTAAAGACGAGCGGTAGAAATTGGGCAATTAAAACAATAGTGCAAAGTGATTTGCAAAGACGCATATTGTTTTGCGGGCGTCCACATTAAAGATCCTGTTCAAATCTTTAGCACGTTCCGTCCGCTTTCATTTCCATTATTACATGACATTTAATTATGACGTGGACAATCTGGGTATATATTTTTAACGGTTTGTAATCAGGTCGACAGATGGTTTTTCTAGGGTTGTTTATTTATTTGTTGAAATAAACAAGTAATCAGTCAATACCAACTTTACAAAAAGTTATAATTTTTTTTCAAAGTGAGACTTTATGGCTCTTGACAGGTTTTAAAAACACGACATCATACCCTTGTTATACACAGGCGAAAGTGTTAACCTACTTATTCCGTATTACATGATAGAACTAATAACAAGAAGTCGTTTTTGATACAAGGATACAAATCAAAATCCAGAATTTTTTGTTACCATAGCCATATTATGCAAACTAAATTATTATACTAATAACTTAATTTAAAAATTTTAATTATATGAAAAATATTTTATACATATTCATGATCAGTCTGATCATGATGCCTATGGGTTTTGCTATACAGGTAGCACAAGCTCCGGCCGCATCAGCTCAAATAGTTAGTAAGTCATTTCAACAACTCAATTCATATATAGGCAATACTGACGCGACCATATCCAATCAATATATTGAGTGGAATGAAAATGGCATAACAGACAAGCAGGGTGAGTTAAAAGTTTATGTAAAAACTGAAGATGGTAAAACTCCCTATGAAAAGCGTGCTCTTTTAAAGTTTATCGACCTTGATCTTCCAGATGGAGCGAAAGTCACCAGCGCAAATTTAACCTTGGTTGTTACCGACTGGGAAAGCGGCTATAACAATATCCCACAGACTATTCTCAAGGGTTATTACTTAAAAAATTCCTGGAATATAGATGCTAACGATTTAGGTTGGATTCGTCGTGATAACTTGGGAGCATCTTGGAGTGAGCCCGGTGCCTTGGGTAGCAGTGATGTAATTTCTGGAAAATCATTTACACTCACAGGCTTCGATGATTCCGGTGATCAAGTACGCAAAGTAAATTTGGACACTGCTATAGTACAGAGCTGGGTGGATAACATAAATTCCAATCAAGGAATTATTATTGTTAACCAAAGCCCTGCTGGCCATGGAACGGTCTCAATTCATTCTTCAGAAGATCCGGACATGTCCTTTCGACCAATGTTAACCATTAATTACACCTTGGATGAGGGGGCGTCAGCGACAACACAGACAAATACTGCTCCAACCATACAACTAACCAGCCCCGCATCCGGATCCGTCTATTCGGCACCTTCTACAATTTTGTTGGCTGCCAATGCCCAGGACGATGGTTATATTTCCAAGGTAGAATTTTATGCAGGTCAAACAAAAATCGGAGAGGACTCATTACCACCTTATCAATATGAGTGGAACGTAACTCAAGAGGGGGTTTATCCTTTTACCGCCAAAGCCACCGATGACCAGGGTTTGATTACTGTTTCTGATGCGGTTAGTATTATAGTAAATTCTAGTGTAAAAAATCTTCCTGAGGAACAAAAACCAGAAGAACAACAGCCACAAAGTGGTAACCAACCGCCGGTAGTATCAATTACCTCTCCGGTTAACAATTCAGAATTTACAGCCCCTGCTAACTTTATCATTAGCGCTGATGCAAGCGATTCTGATGGTACAATTTCTCGTGTAGACTTTTATCGCGGCACAACCAAAATCTACGAAGATAATCAAGCGCCTTACGAATTTCTTTGGTCTAATGTCGGCGCTAATCAATACGATATTTCCGCAGTTGCCGTGGATGACAAAGGGGATATGACCGGTTCCGAGCCAGTCCATCTGATTGTAAATCCTAATAATAATTCTCCATACATCTCCATAACTTCACCCACAAACGAATCTAGATTTAACGCACCCGCAAACATAACTATCAATGCGCAAGCGGCAGATTCTAGCGCAATTTCTCGTGTAGACTTTTACAGAGGTACTCAAAAAATAGGCGAAGATACCACAGCTCCATATTCTTATAACTGGCAAAATGTTGGTGCTGGTGAATATCACATATCAGCAGTAGCCATTGATAATCAAGGTGAGATGACAGGCTCTGAGGCTGTACATCTATTTGTTGAGTCAGCTAATCAAGCACCGATG
>JAHJSR010000075.1 GCA_018830085.1 Patescibacteria group bacterium | reverse complement strand
GCTTAATTGCATCAGCCACGTTTTCATCCATAGAGTTACCCTCTAAACTCATATTAATGATATCAACCCTATGTAGCATTGCGTAATCTATAGCTTTAACTAGGTTATCCGTACCACCCAGCCCATCAGAATCCAATATTACCAAAGGCATTATTTTTACATTCCAAGCCAGGCCGGCAATGCCAATATCATCATTACCACGAGCGCCAATTAAGGAAGCAACAATGGTACCATGTTCCCAAGCTTCGTTGCCGTATTTCCTTGCTATTGGACGAATATCCTCAGACTCAAGAACAAAATTCCAACCATGAACATCATCAACATACCCATCTCCATCATTATCTTTGCCATCAATTGGTTCATCTGGATCCTCCCACAAAATACCTTTTAAATCAGGATGAGAATCATCAATTCCACCGTCTATTAGCGCAACAACCACCTGACGCTCACTACTTGTAGCGACATCCCAAGCCTGAGGAGCATGGATAAAATTCATGTACCATTGTCGATTATAAAAAGTATCATTTAGCTGAAAACCACTTTCCGTGACGGACTGTGCATTGGCTTGCATTGAGCTAAGTAAACCGACAAAAACCAAAAAGCCCAAAAGAGCATGTAAACTTATTTTCATGTATTGATGATAGCTTAAGGATGAGTAAAGGACAAACCCCGATTCAATCAACTATGTTCCTATTCTCTTTAGGACAATCCGAATTGTTTTAAGCAAAATTGAAACGTCTAGCATTAAAGATCTATGTTTTATGTAGAACAAGTCGTATTGAAGTTTTTGTAAGTTCTGCTCAATGCTGGATGCATAAGAAAACTCCACCTGCGCCCAACCAGTAACCCCAGGACGGGTAAGATGACGTAATGCATAATAAGGCATTTGTCTAGTTAACTCTGTGACAAACTCCGGACGCTCTGGCCTTGGTCCGACCAACGACATATCCCCGCGAAGCACGTTCCAAATCTGTGGCAATTCATCAAGATGAGTAGTACGTAAGAAATTTCCAATTTTAGTTATGCGCGGATCATTTATTTGTGTAAATTGAACACCACCAGCTTCAGCATCCTGACGCATGGTACGAAATTTGTAAATTTTAAATATCCTTTGACGTAAACCGCATCTTGTCTGGGAATATAAGACCGGACCAGGTGAACTGAGTTTAACCAATAATGCGATCAGAGGATAAAGAAATAATGTCACAATAGAAATGGGAATACTGAGGACAATATCAAAAAAACGTTTTAATCCTTCATAAACTACTTTTTCGTTTTCATGAATATGTGCCAAAAACCAATTTCTGGAAATATACTCTACCGGTATTCTGCCGGTTGCCATTTCTTCGAATCCGGCACGATCCATAACACTGACTGTAGAAAAAATTGTATGATAAAGTGCGTCTTGTAAACCCGGTACCTCCTCTGGACTGTGTCCCATAACAATCATGTCCACACCATGAGCTGATATGAGTTGAGGTATTGCGTCAGGTGATGCATACCAAATGATTTTTCCATCATCAAAACGCGTACCTGGCGCGGTTTGTATGACTCCTTTGAGTTCAAAACCTGGTGCTGCATCTTTGATGAGTGCATCCATGTCAGAGGCATCTTGTGGTGAGCCAATGAAAAGTATTCTGGCTTTAAAAACACTTCTAGCGATAATGCGATTAAAAAATATGCGCCATAAATAATCTAATAATAAAACAATCGCCACATATAAAAATAAATTTGTGCGGGGTGCGATTCCAAAAACCGGTAACAAATAAAAGAAACCAAATGAGATCAAAAGATTGGCAACGATTCCCTCAAAAAACGTGCGTAAGAATTTTAATGAGTCACGAGATAATCTTAAATCATATAATCCAGCAACGTAGTAGCCAATCAGCCACAAAAATGAAATAACTAAAAAAGGAATTACATGTTGATCATATTGATACACGGTCAGCTCTCGATAACGCAAAATCAGCATGATTGGAACTGAAATTTGAAAAACCACAAGATCTCCTAGTAGAAGTAGGAGCTGTTTAATTCGAACGCGAGAATTTAACATGATTGTTTAATACGAATTATAGCCTTAATTGCTTGAATACCGTCTCTAAAGTGGCTGATATGAGATTTGCGGTCAGGATAGCGAAATTCTGTCCAGGGTACAGGTATTTCCACTACTCTTAGCCCATCTTGCCTGACTTTAGCTAAAAATTCAATATCAAGAAACCAACCGGTCTCTTTACATGTCTTAAGTAACTCTACACCTTTTTGATTCATGATTTTTAATCCACATTGCGCATCAGCGACTCTGAGTTTTAACAAAAGATTAGTAACAAAATTAAAGCCCTTTGAACTAAGCGTCCTGAGTAAACCACGATTGGTCGTTTTGGTAACCAAGAGTCGTGAAGCAATAACCAAATCAGCCTGCTGATTTATAATTCTATCGATCATACCGGGTATTGCGTCTGGATCGGCAGACAGATCAGCATCAATAAAACCAAAAACAGTTTCCATATCACCCTGTATATGATTGGCAACAAATCGAATAGCTGCACCCTTACCAGTCTGTGGGCAGTTAATTACGGATACTGTTTCCTGAAATTTATGATCAACTGCAATTAATTCTTGTATTTTTTGTTCCGTATCATCAGTTGATCCATTGTTTGCAACAATTATTTTCCAGGGAATGGTTAGGTCGGAGAGAGTTTTTGATAGACGTCGAAGCGCGTCTTGAATATAAGGCGCTTCGTTTTTGGCAGGGATAACTAATGTTAAGATATACATCTGATTAATTATAGACTTTCTTTTCTCTTGAAAAGAACATTTATATGCCCTCCCTCGTCACGACTATCAATCAATTCAAAGTCAGGAATTAAAAGCTTAAAATCATTAATAGTTTTATTTGTAATTTTAGGATGCAGCTCTCCGAGTAATATATTTATTTTATATCTCTGGTTAAATACTTTAAAAACATCAAATTCAGCACCTTCTATATCCATTTTAAAAATATCTACTTTATCAATATTAAATTCTTTTAAAAAACTATCCAATGATATAGTTCGTACATCTATCGGTTTGCTACCCCTCCCCCTATCAAAAAGTGAAGCCGACCAGTGCTCATCGTTAAAATAGAACTTATCTACTCCATCATGATCTGATAAAGCTGCGGAAACCACCTCTATATTGAAATCTTTAGCATTTTCATGAAGTACTTCTATGCACCCATGGTGTGGTTCAATGGCAAAAACCTTACTATTTGGATACAAAAGTTTAAAATACACAACTGAAGCACCAATATTACTACCAGCATCTAAAATTACATCAGGCGTGCCTTCAATCTGATGTTTGTAAATTTCATCAATAAAAATTTCTTTTAAAAGATGAAAATCCAATATGTACTTAATGTAAAAATTAAAAGACCGGCCTTTAAAATTTAGCCTTATCTTGATCGGAGTATTAAAACTAGTTGGCAAACCGATAAGCCGTTTTACTCTTAATACAATATAGAGCAAAAAAAACCATATCTTGTTGGCAAAACCATTTCCAAGGCTAAAAACTTTAAAAAAATCCAATTTATTATTTAATTGCATAAAGATAATATCCGGAAGTTGTATTTTTAATAATCGAGCTGAATGCCCTGTCCAAAAACTTTGATACTGGATTTAAAAACCAGCGAAACCTTTGTTGATATGGGAAAAAGAATGACATGGCCGTAAAGTATCCTCCGCGCTTAACAATCTCAATCTCGCTGAATTCTGAAAATATATCTTTAAGAGTATCTTCAAAAAATCTCCAATAATCAGGATAGTGCCCGGGTCTTGCATGGTATGGGTAGGTTGAAGGCACCATCACAAAGACTCCTCCACTGGGTTTGAGTATGCGATGAATTTCTTTGACAGCTTTGCGTGGATCTTTGACGTGTTCCAAGACCGAACTACAAATCACGGAATCGAAAGAATCATCGGACAAAGGAATATCATGGATATCCCCGACAATGTCAGCACCTGTGCTGGCATCATAATCAAAAGTCTTGTAATCCGACTCGTTAAAAAGGGGTTTGTATGGAGCTAACCATTTTTGAAATCTCTTTCCACCGCCAAGATCCAAAATTTGCCCGGATTTGGCGATGAGGGAGATTTTATTAGAGATAAAAGATTGGTAATTATTCATCCGATATAGCATATACCAGAGGAAGTTATAGGTAAAATCTAAAAACTTATTCACAGATACAAGATGACACCTTTTGACACCTTTTAATACATATTGATATAATCAAATCATGCCCGAAGAGATCAAACCAAATGCGGTTTATACCACTGCTGAAACACAGGGGTTATTAAGAATAAGTAGCAGTACCATGAAAAGACTCTTAAAAAAGGGTCTGATTAAAGCAAATAAAGTAGGTGGACAGTATCGTATAATGGGCAAAGAAATAATAAGATTAGTATCACCTGATTTAGAACAAAAGGCTATTGAAGAATATCTCAAAGTAAAAAAGAAGGTTACGGATAAGATTAATAAGTGGTGATATGTTAAGAGACAGAATTTCTAAATCCCTAGATTATGCACAAGATTTATTAAAGATAGATCTTAAATATTATTTAAAAAGTGGATTTTGGATTTCTTTTAGTAATTTTTGGTCTCTGGGTGCGCAATTACTGGTGTCTTTGGCATATGCTAACTTTTTGCCAATTTACATTTTCGGTGTTTATAAATACATCACTTCGACTGCTGCGATATTAGGTTCCGTGACATTGACCGGGATGAATACTGCGATTACACAGGCAGTGGCAAACGGAAAAACTGGAACTTTTCATAAATCCATAAAATACCAACTCAAATGGAACGTATTATATCTATTAATATCAGGGTCGCTAGCTGGTTATTATTTTGTTCAAGCTAATAACTCGCTAGGTTCTGCTTTTTTGATATTAGCTATCATACAACCACTCTCCTTTGTTGGTAACACTTATATTGCTTATTTACATGGATTAAAAGATTTTCAAAAATATTCAAAATATTCAATCGTAACCGTCTCAGCTACATCTCTAGCAACTATATTAGCCGCCTATTTTTTCCATAATGTCATAATTTTAGTTTTAGCAAATTTTGGAGTTACGATGATATTTAATGTCTTGTGGCTATATTTATGTTTAAAACGCGCAGATAAATCCAATGTTGATTTGGACTCCATAAAATATGGAAGGCATCTGAGTTATACGAATGTCTTAAGCACCATAGCCAGCTATTCTGATTACATTCTGGTATATCATTTGCTAGGACCGGAAAGTCTCGCGATCTATACGTTTGCCACGCTTTTGCCGGATACATTAAGGGGTTTATCAAAAAATATTTCTCAAGCCGCTCTACCAAGATTGGCCGCTGGAACAACTGAAGGGTATTTCAAAAATATCCCCAGAAAAAGTTTCTTTTTATTGATAGTAATTGGAGCAATGACTGCTGTTTATTATTTTGCATCTCCAATTGTTATAAAAACGATATTCCCAAAGTACCAAGAGATGATCCCTATATCTAAAATTTACTCATTATCACTCTTAGCATCCATTAATATCATCCCAATAACTTTAATGCTGGCCAAGAAAAAATCCAAGCAAATATTTACTTTTACCTTTACGGGCAGCATCGTACAGATCGTATCAATTGTTATCTTGATTCCTTTGTTTGGTATTTATGGCGCAATAGCAGCAAAAATGTTAGCCCATGTAACTAATTTAATAACTTCATATATAATAGTGTATTCATCTAAAAAATCTTATGAACAATAAACAAAAATTAGTCGAATTTTCTTATAATGAATATTCTCAGTTCGGTGAGGATGGAATTATAGACAAGATTATCTCCATAATAGGAGAAGGAAATAAAACCTGTGTTGAATTTGGTGCTTGGAATGGTGTTTATGATGCTAATACTGCAAAGCTTTGGTTAGAAAAAGGCTGGAAAACACTATTGATCGAAGGTGACTCAAGTAAATTTGATGTTTTAAAAGAAAACACAAAAGGATATGACTGTTTGTGCGTTAATGCCTATGTAACTCCAAAGGGCGAAAATTCTTTAGATGAAATTTTTCGTAATAATCAAATCGAAAAAATAGACATTTTATCCATAGATATCGATGGTGATGACTATTATATATTTAAAAATTTAGAGGCAAAGCCCAGAGTAATTATTTGCGAGTATAATCCCACAATTCCACAAGATATGGAAATGTTGGGTAAAGTTGGGACAAGTTTTGGTTGTTCGTCCGCTTCACTTGTAAAACTTGCAAACAAAAAAGGTTATAAACTGGTGGCAATTACAGATACTAATTGTATTTTTGTTAGAAATGATTTATTTGAAAAATTTAATGATTTCAATACAGATTATAATGAGATATGTGTAAATAGGCATTTAAGCAATCTAATAACGGATTACAAAGGAAATTACTTTTTTTCCAAAAGACCTGCCTATGGTTTTATCAAGCCCCTGAATAAGGAAGTGCTAACAGAAGAAGGCGTTGCTTTTAAAGACTTATTTTTTGTTGAGGACAAGGAAAGTACACTTATTAAATTACTTAAAAAGATAAAAAATCATCCATTTGCGCAAACTATCATTAGTCTTGGAAAAAATAAAAAGAAAAAAGAATTGCATTTAGTAAAAGTTAATCACATAAAAAATCAACAGAAGCATCATAATTGTCATACCTTAATTGAAACCGGTACTTATTTGGGAGACACGATCCATGAAGTGAAAAACTCATTTAAAAAAATATACTCAATCGAATTGTCTAAAGAACTTTTTAGAAAAGCGAAAAAAAGATTTTCCAATACACCAAGAATATTTTTATTCAATGGAGATAGTGGAAAATTACTTGGGGATGTGATAAGAAAAACCAATAAAGAAAATATACTATTTTGGCTTGATGGGCATTATTCTGGAGGAATTACACAAAAAGGTGAAACAGATACTCCAATTATTCAAGAATTAAAAGCCATTATGGAATCGGGTTGCAAAAACAGCATAATATTAATAGACGATGCATCAGATTTTAATGGAACTAACGGATACCCAACAATCGAAGCCATCAAGGATCTTCTTGGTAATACAGCTTCTGAACTTAAAGTAATTAATAATATAATAACCATAACTTATAATGGATATGATCAATAAAGTATCTGTAATAGGGTTGGGCAAACTCGGCTCCCCTATTGTCGCCACTTTGGCGGAACGTGGGTTCGCGACTCATGGTGCTGATATTAATGAACATTATGTAACTTGTATCAACAATGGCGAGGCTCCGGTAGAAGAACCGCTATTGAATGAGATGCTGAAAAAAAACAAAGAACTTATACAGGCCAGCCTGGATGTTGAAAATGCGGTTTACACCACTGATGCCACAATGATAATTGTGCCGACTCCCAGCGAAGAAAACGGTGAATTTTCGACAGCATTTGTAAAAGAAGCTTTGAAGCCGATTGCCAAAGCCATAGCAAAAAAAGATAATTTTCATGTAATCGTATTAACATCAACAGTTTTACCAGGAGCATCGGAATCCGAGATAATACCGGTTCTAGAACAACTCAGCGGAAAAAAATGCGGTGTTGATTTTGGTTACTGCTACAATCCTGAATTCATCGCTTTAGGCAGCGTTGTAAAAAATCTATTAAATCCTGATTTTATTTTAATTGGTGAGTCAGATCAAAAAAGCGGTGAACTTTTAGAGGAATTCTATAAAAGATATTGCGAAAACAACCCACCCATAAAAAGAATGAAAATCGTTAATGCGGAAATAACTAAAATCTCGATAAACACCTTTGTAACAACAAAAATTTCTTTTGCCAATGCGATTACTCAACTTTGTGATGTAATACCTGGTGGTAATGTCGATGAAGTCACATCAGCCGTTGGATTGGATTCACGTATTGGTTTGAAATATTTAAAAGGTGGTGTGGGTTACGGTGGTCCATGTTTTCCACGAGATAACAGGGCGTTGGCTAGAGTCTATGATAATTTTGATTTGGAACATTCTATTGCCAAAGCAACAGATCAAATAAATCAAAAACATGCTGAATTTCTTGTGAGCAAAATAACTAAACTAATTCCAGAGGGTGGGAATGTCGCTATTTTAGGGCTTTCATACAAACCGAACACACCTGTAATCGAAGAATCACAGAACATAATCGTGGCAAAAAAATTAGTCGAAAAAGGTTATTCGGTAACAGCTTATGACCCACTTGGTGTTGAGAATGCCAAGCATATTTTAAATGATATAAATTACACATATTCTGTACATGAATGTGTAAAGGATAAGGACGTTATCTGTTTAATGACATTGTGGGAGGAATTCACGAACTTGGAACCAGAAGATCTGTCTACTGATGGTAAAAAGCCTTATTTAATAGATTGTTGGAGAGTTTTGGACAAGGATAAATTTTCTAATAAAGTTAACTTAATTCAATTAGGAGTAAACTAATATGCAAAAAACAGCTTTGGTTTGTGGCGCCGGTGGCTTTATAGGTGGCCATCTAGTTAAAAAACTTAAAAATGAAGGATATTGGGTAAGGGGCGTTGATTTAAAAAGACCGGATTTTTCAGAAACCGCGGCCGATGATTTTGTGGTCGGTGATTTAAGAGATCAAATATTATGTCAGAATGTATTAGACAGACCATTTGACGAAGTTTATCAATTAGCCGCCGATATGGGTGGAGCTGGATATATTTTTACGGGTGAGCATGATGCAGATGTTATGCATAACAGCGCGCAAATAAACTTAAACATGGCTTATTATGGAAATAAAGCCGGAATAAAAAAGATATTTTATTCATCCTCGGCCTGCATGTATCCCGAACGCAACCAACTCGAGCCAGAAAATCCAAATCTAAGTGAAGACAGTGCCTATCCCGCAGCACCTGATAGTGAATATGGATGGGAAAAGCTTTTTAGTGAAAGGTTGTATTTGTCATATAACAGAAACTACGGACTTGATGTACGCATAGCGCGCTTTCATAACATCTTTGGGCCAGAAGGTACATGGCGCGGCGGAAAAGAAAAGGCACCGGCTGCCATGTGTAGAAAAGTAGCTGAAGCCAAAGATGGTGATAGTATAGAAATTTGGGGTGATGGCGAACAAACAAGGTCATTTATGTATATAGATGAATGTTTAGAAGGCGTCAGAAGACTAATGGATTCTCCTGATTTTCGTGGACCGGTTAATATAGGATCTGATGAAATGGTTTCCATCAATCAATTGGCTAAAATGATTATGGAGTTTGAGAATAAAAAACTTGAATTAAAACACATAGAAGGTCCATTGGGAGTAAGAGGTAGGAACTCTGATAATCGTTTAATACACGAAAAATTGGGCTGGAGACCAAATGCACCTCTTAAAGATGGCCTCAAAAAGACTTATGATTGGATTAATCAGCAGATTAAAAATAATCCATAAGTAAGTTTTTACCTTACTACATCAAGTGTCGTGTTATGAAAAAAATAAACATCATTTTGGGTTCAATCTTGGCAAAAATCGGCAATATATTTGCAGGATTTTCAAAAAAACTCTTGACTAACGAAAGGCAAATAATCAAAGCCAAGTTTTTGGAAGATGAGCAAAAGAATCAAATACGCGAAACCTACGATCTTAATGCAGATTCTGTTGTTATTGATGTCGGTGGTTATGTTGGTGATTGGACGAGTGATATTTATTCTAGATATTGTTGCAATATACATATCTTTGAACCAATTGATAAATACATAAAAATTCTCAAAAAAAGATTTGAAAAAAATAATCACATCATAATACATGAGGTGGGCTTGTCTGATCGAGATGGTAATGTTGAATTTAATATTCTCAATGATGGGACTTCTTTATATAGAAGTGGCGACAAAAAAGAAGCTGCCAAAATAGTAAATGCAGCCGATTATTTTAAAAATCAAGGTATAGAAAATATTGATTTGATGAAAATTAATATTGAAGGTGGTGAATATGCTCTACTGCAAAATTTAATTGATAGTGGAATGATGGAACACATAACCGACATTCAAATACAGTTTCATGAAATTGCCGGCATAGAAAAAACCAGAATGGAAGAGCTTAAGACGCTCTTGTCCAGGACCCACCGACCAACTTATCAATATGAATATATTTGGGAAAATTGGACAAAAATATGAAGATAATTACAAAAATCGTAGGTGGTTTGGGAAATCAAATGTTCCAATATGCCATTGGTCGCAACATGGCGTTAAAATACAATGCTGAACTGCTTTTGGATGTATACGACTTTAAAACATACAGACGCCCTTATCATTTAGATAATTTTAAAATTCAAGAAAATTATCTATCCGACTCAGAAGCTCAACAATACAGAAAATATGAAAATAGATACTCCCCTGCCATAATAATAGAAAACCTTAAATCCATATCCAAAAGAAAATATCGCCTAGAAAAGCCGACAGAATATTTCAAATTCATACCCGAATTTTTAGACCCTGGATCTAACGATAAAATTTATTTAAACGGATATTGGCAGAATGAAAAATATTTTAAAGACATACGAGATAT
>JAHJSR010000074.1 GCA_018830085.1 Patescibacteria group bacterium | reverse complement strand
GTGGACTCTGATAAATTTCATCCACCGGAGATTAAGCGTAACAACAAAAAGTATTTGGTTTTTGGCAGAGTCTCAGAAGTTAAACGAGTTGTGGAGATTGTCCAGGCTTTTAAAAGCGCGGATTTGACGGACGCTTCTTTAACAATTGTCGGTAAAGCATTAACCAAAGAGTATGCGGAAAGAGTCAAACTAAGCACTGGTAACGTTTCCAACATCAATTGGATTGATGAAGATATTGCTTATGAAAAAGTCCCTGCTCTTTATCGCGAATATGACATCTTGATAAATGCTACTCCGGGTAGTTTGGATAAGACCATAGTAGAGGCATCAATGAGCGGTCTCTTGGTAATGGCATCCAGCGGGGGGTATGGGAGGATGTTGGGGGATGATCTAAAATATTTAAATCCCAAAGATCAAAATGATTTGGTTACAGCTATAAAGAAAGTATCTACAATGGAAAGTGAATCCATCAATAACACGGCAGATGAAATTAGAAAAAAAATTAACCAAAATCATTCGCTGGCCGGCAATGTGCTAAAGATTTATAATTTATTATAATATGTGTGGAATCTTAGGTTGTACAAAAGCAACAGTTGACCAAATCAGTGCCGCGGCTAAAACAATTGATTACAGAGGGCCTGATTTTTATGGGCATTTTTGTGATGATGAGATTTGCTTAGGTCATCAGCGTCTTTCTATTATAGATTTGGATCCGCGCTCAAATCAACCAATGCAAGACGCTTCCGAAAATTTTACAATTGTTTTTAACGGTGAGATCTATAATTACAAAAAATTAAAACAAGATCTGCGGGATATAGGTTTAGTATTTAAAACAGAGTCAGATACTGAGGTTGTTTTAAATTCTTATAAACAATCTGGGGTTGATAGCATTAAGAATTTACAAGGCATGTTTGCTATCGGCCTTTATGATAAAAAAAATCAGAAAATAGTCTTAGCACGTGATCATGCTGGGATTAAGCCTTTATATTATTATAATGATAACGAATTTTTCGCTTTTGCATCTGAGATCAAATCTTTGGTAAACCTTCTCAGGCAGAAAAATGTCAAAATAGAAATTGATCAACAATCTCTGCTACAGTTTTTGGTTTTTGGTTACATCCCAAATCCAAATAGCCTTGTTAGGGGTATTAAAAAGTTACCTAAGAGTTGTTATGCAGAATATGATTTAACAACTAAGAAACTTTCCATACATAAATTTGAACCAAAATATAAACAGATAAATAACCTTGAACAGTTTCAGGATTTAATAGAAGAAAAGGTTTTAGATCACCTTATTGCTGATGTGCCGGTGGGCGTATTTTTTTCCGGAGGTACGGACTCTAGTCTAATTGCTTCAATACTTCATAAACACAATATAAAATTAAAAACATTTAGCATTGATTTGGGTAATCGCGATGATAAGTACTATTTTGAAAAAATTAATGATTTTTTAAATCTGGATTCCAGGGTTTATCAATTCGGTAAAGATGAGATGAATTTTGCATATCATATAGTCAGTAGTAAAATCGATGAGCCTACATATGATAGCTCTATTTATCCGACTGCTTATTTAAGTCACATGGCTGCCAAGGAGGTAAAAGTAGTGTTATCAGGCGAGGGAGGGGACGAATACTTTTGGGGTTATCATCGCCATCCGGCTTTAAATACAATGAAGTTTAAAAAGGAAAGACTTGCAGGATTGATTTTTAAAACAATAAAGATATTTCCTATTAAAAAACGTCGTCCGATTTTAGTTAAACTGGGCAAATTATTCAAGTGTCCCTGGTTATATTATTTGGCTTCAATGTCACCATCCGTGGAATATTTGGATTATAAAAATCTAATGCAAGTAGTCAAAGAAGTTGAAGGTCAAGCGCAAAGTCCGGTATATCTGGATAGAGATCTCTATCTGGAAAATGATCTTTTAAGAAAAATCGACCTTGCAACATCATACGCCTCGATCGAGGGAAGGGTTCCGCTTTTGGATATTGATATTATTAAAAATAGTGAATCTTACAAAAATAAGCACTTAGAAAACAGCGAATTGAAATCACTATTAAAAACAGTTCTAACATCATATTTACCCAAAGAATTGGTTTACAGAAAAAAATCCGGTTTTGGTTTAAAAGGGGACGCTATATCCGCTTGTCCGGAATTGATTGAGGAAGCAAAGTCGGGTCTAGCTTATTTTAATAAACAGGGTTTATTACCTGAATTAAATATAGATGAACTAATGAAATACAATCCTGCATTAATATATGCATCTGCAAGTATGCGGTCATCATTAAAAAATCTAGGCCTGCTTTCTTCTGATTAACTTTTTTAAATACTCTCTAAATGAGAATTTGTAACTTCGCAACAAATCAATGAATAATATTAGTTTATAAACTATAGTTAATTTTTCTTTATTTACAAAATTTACAAAACATTTTAAATAAAAAATATCAAGAAGAAATAGATCCGTTAAAGATATTTTTTCACCCAAACGAAAACGACTATAGATATCGCTTTCGGTTTTTTTTGGTTCTATATATCTTTTAAGATTATTTAAACTGATCCCTAAAGATAATTTCTTTTTCCCAAGATCTTTTGTTGCGGTCGAAGATTTGTCATGTACACGGTACTCCAAGAGGGGTGTTTTGATATTCGCAAACTTTATACCCTTCTCAAACATTAAACGGCTCCAAAGTTCATAGTCTTGTGAATTAATGTAGTTTTCATTATAGGGGTTGTCTATAAATATTTCAGCTCTGGCCATGAGGCTGGGATGTATCATGGGATTTGAAAAAAGCATTTTCCATTTAATGCGGTAGTGTTGGCTGGGGGTTTTATAATAACCCAAGGGATTATCATCTTTATCAATGATTTCCGCCCAACCACCCACAACTCCAATATTTGGATGCTTATCAAGAAATTTTTGTTGCAGATCAAATCTATCGGGCCTGCATCTATCATCGGCATCCATTCGGGCTATATACTTTTTGCTTGCCAAACCAATGGCTTTGTTTAAAGATCTTGGCAGTTTTAGATTCTCTTGATTGGCAAATACTTGCAATTGTTTATAATTGGATAAAATAGCTAGTGACTTATCTGTCGAGGCATCGTCGATCACAATCCATTCATCATCATCATTGAGTTGTTCTATAACACTATCAATACAAGTACTGAGGTACTGTTCTGCATTGTAGAC
>JAHJSR010000008.1 GCA_018830085.1 Patescibacteria group bacterium | reverse complement strand
TTTTGCTACATTAAATGGTGTGTTATATGCCGGGCGTGGTAATTCCACTGGAGATGGACAGGTATTTTATTATCAAAAAGCACGTGAATCATCATATGCGTTAAATTTTCAAGCTTCTTCTTCGACGGGTTCTTTGTGGTTCTCTAGTCAATCATTAAACTATCAAGGAGTTGGGACAAGTTATGATACTCAATCAGGAGTTTTTAAATTTTCGCATGGAATCATTACTGAGGCAGGATCTTATGATTTGGCGGAAATGTATCCTACAATGGATGATAGTATAACTGCGGGTGATGTTGTAATTTTAGATTCAGAAAATCCGGGATATGTAGCCAAAGCTGATAAATCTTATGATGGAAAATTAATTGGTGTTGTTTCCACCAAGCCGGGGTTTTTATTGTCAGGTCCAAAAGAAAAGGACGTAAATTCCAGAGCGATTGCTCTTGTTGGTAGAGTGCCAGTAAAAATTAGTTTGGAAAATGGAGATATTGAAATTGGTGATCCGTTGACTTCAGCAAGTGTATCGGGATATGCGATGAAGGCAACAAAGCCGGGTATGATAATTGGTCATGCAATGGAAGCTTTTAGCTCATCAACTACATCTACTTTAGATGGTGTACAAGGTAATTTAGAAACAATTAAAATGGTTGTACAGACGGGTTATTACTTTGGTGACAATGAAACACCGCTTGGTCAGATTGCAGGATTTTTAGGAGAGACAACATCAACCCAAATAGTACAACAGGCTTTTGATGGAGATGCTTATGCAATTGAGCAAATTGCCGGTGGCTTGATTAATCCTCAAATAGCAGATGGTTCGGCTTTGAATGATTTTTCAGCAGCTCAGTTGGATGTATTGATAGTTAGAACCGCGGTATTGGTCGCAGGTGATTTAACCGTTGGAGGTGAATCAAAATTGCTTGGTCATATAGTTGTTTCGGAAGATACAGCGGGAATCGTGGATTTACCGGTTGGTGAAAATTATGTTGAGATACGATTCAGTAAACCATTTGAGAGTATCCCCGTGGTTGTAGTAACCCCAGAATCAGATGCTGATGAATACTTTACACCATGGTTAGGTAAGTTTAGAATTGCCAAAAAGACGGTAAATGGATTTAGGATTGAGGTTGATGAAGGTGCTTGTATGGATCCGACTAATTGCGGAAGAACTATGAAGTTTAATTGGATGGCTGTTGGTGTATTGCAAAGTGGTATTGAAGAGTCAACTTCCACTGAAGAAGTTTTAGTAAATGATGGAGCTATAGAAGACGATGCGATAGTAAATGACGAAGTAATAATTGAAGAAGAAATATCTGTAGATGATGAAGTTGTAGAAGGTGAAACAGACGAATCAGCCTCTAATGGAATTGAAAATACTGATTCAAATGATATTGGAGTTGTAGTAAATGACGAAGAATCAGGAGATGTTATTGTCGATGATCAAGTGAGTGAGTCTGATGTTATAGTTGAAAGTCAGCAAGATGATACAGGGCAAGTAATTGAACCTGTACAAGAAGTACCGGTTGAGTCTGTTCCGGAAGAAGCAGTTGTTACGATTCCGGTGGTTGATGCAGATCCTATATAGAAAATATTCGGTTTTAGAGGCAGCTTCTGTACTTAGCATGGCGGTGCAGGTCACAGAGGCGGCCCCTGAGACGGAATAGCAAATAAAAAAATCGGTTTTAGAGGCAGCTTCTGTATCTCGTGTGGCGGCATTGAGACAGAGGCGGCCCCTGAAATCGATTTTATAATTATGTTATATATTATACACAGTTTTTTTAAATTTGTCTGCACGTTGATGATGAGCTAAGCTATTTCTTGAAATTTTATGAGAATTATTTCTGATTTACACATTCATTCTAGGTTTTCTAGATCATGTTCTAAGGATTTGACGTTACCCAACATAGCTAAAGCTTGTGAAAAAAAAGGTATTGATTTTATTACAACGGCAGATGCTTTGCATCCGGGTTGGAGAAATGAAATTGGTGAGCAACTAGAAGAAAGGGATGGAGCATATTATTTAAAAGACGGTTCATCTAAAACGGCATTTTGTTTAGGAACTGAAGTTTCCTGTATATACAAGAGAGGCGGAAAAGCGAGAAGATTGCATCATATTTTGCTTTTTCCTGATCTAAAGACTTTAGATAAAGTAATTAGTCAGTTAGAGCAGAGTGGTTACAATTTAAAGAGTGATGGTAGGCCTATAATGGGCTTAGACTCTGAGTTGCTACTAAAGATGATTCTGGATATAGATGAGCGTAATTTGTTGATTCCAGCTCATGCTTGGACCCCGTGGTTTGCGATTTTTGGTTCAAAATCGGGTTTTGATTCAATAGAAGAATGTTTTGGAGATTATACTAAATATATTTATGCAATTGAAACAGGTTTATCATCAGATCCTCCTATGAATTGGAGATTAAAAGAGTTGGATGATATATTTTTGGTTAGTAATTCGGATGCGCATTCTTGTGAGAATTTAGGAAGAGAGGCAAATGTTTTTGAGATGGATGCTCCAAGTTACTCAGAATTAAGAAGAATTTTGGTGGAGCATGATAATGAAAAATTTATTAAAACAATTGAATTTTTTCCTGAAGAAGGAAAGTATCATGTTGATGGTCATGCTGATTGCGGATTTTATTGTGAACCAGAAAAAACTAAAAAATTAGGAGGTAGATGTCCAAAATGTGGGAAATTATTAACGGTCGGTGTTTTATCTAGGATTGAAGAGTTAAGTAATAGAGAAATGAATCCATCAAAACCAGAGAGGGCAGTGCCTTTTGAATACATAATTCCTTTAAAGGAATTGATTTCCGAATATTTGGGTAAAGGTAAAAAGAGTAAAGCAGTTTGCATGATGTATGATGAGATGATCAAGCATGCGAGTGAGTTTAAAATTTTGTTGGATTTAAATGCAATCAAGTTGGAAAAGATTATGCCAAAAGTTTTAGTAGATGGAATTTTGGATATGAGGAGTGGGAAAGTGGTTGTAACCCCAGGTTATGATGGTGTGTTTGGAAAAATTAGTGTTAAGGGGATTGGTCAGTCAAGATCAAAACAAGAGAATCTTTTTTAATTTTAAAACTCCGCCCTCGTAGAGAGCGGAGTTCCTCCTATAGGAAGAAGTTCAATATAAAAGATTACTTCTTCTTGGCTGGCTTTTTGGCCACCTTCTTTTTGGTGGTTTTCTTAGCTGGCTTCTTAGCTACCTTTTTCTTAGCGGCTTTTTTAGCTGGCTTCTTAGCTACCTTTTTCTTGGTTGCTTTTTTAGCTGGCTTCTTAGCTACCTTTTTCTTGGTTGCTTTCTTTTTCATTGGCATGTAAATCACCTCCTTTATTGTGGGTTAAGTTTCCGTATTAGAGACGGAAATTTTTATCTGCAGTTTGTCGTTTATGTTTACGACTGCATATGTATTATAGCATAGATTTTTTTAACGCAAGTATTTATTTTAGTAATTAATACAAATTATTTTTATTTTAGAAAAAAAATAATTTAGAAAAAAAAATATTTTTATTTTTTTATAAAATATTAAAATGAGCCCGTGTTTATTGATTGTTTGTTATAGGAAATTATTTTTTTAGGATGGTTTACTATTTTTATATTTATTATTTTATTATTTTTATTTTTTATAAAAAATAATTATCCACAGAATAAAAAAAAACTTTTTAAAAAAGTTACTTGTTATGATTATATTAAAAAATGAAAGACCAGTTTTTAAATTGTTTTTTTATTGAAAATCAATCGTTCCTAATATGTCTTCTACTGAGATGGTAGGCAAACTACGCCAAGATTTTTTTTGTTCTGGAGGATTCTGAATCCAAAGAATGTGAGTAGTTGTTCCGTATGAATAAATATTTAGCAAGGTTCCGTATGTCATGTTGTCTTCATTCGACCCGTGCAGCACTCCTTTTTCACCAGCAAGGAGTTTACCGTTTATAAAATAGGAGACTGGAGTTGAAGAAGACATTCTATTTTTAAAATTTTGTTCAAGGTTGCTAGAATATGGTTGATAAGTGAACCATGATTGATCTAGGTTTTTGTCTGAATCTCTGCTATCGATTAGAGCCAAAATAAATTCATCATTCTTAATGACCTCGCCCAGTGGAGGATACTGCATAGAGATTCCTAAACTCGCAGATACAACTGTTGGCCAATTTTTAGTCAATTGGGTGTTTGGTTTATTTATTGGTTTGGCCTTGTTTAATAAATCTCGTTCAAATTCTAGTGCTTTAAGTGCGTTTTGGGCTTTTGTGACTTCACTACTAGCTTGAGTAACTTTTTGATTAGCTTCCTGTATTGCTTGTTGGCTTAGTTCGTAAGCTTTTTGAGCCTCTTGTTTGGCTAGTTCTGTTTGCATGGCTAGTGCCTGTCTGTCTTTATTGGCCAAATATAAAAAATATCCAGTACCTATCCCGACAACAAATGCACCTAGTAGGATGGAGAGGAAGATTGACCAGATTTTTTTCATAAATTTACAAAAGTATAATAAGCCGTTTAAAAGGTGTCGAGGGGATAGAATTTGGTTAAAATGATAAGGTATTGACCGAAATTGATTTTTTTTGTATTATATTCGCACCATAAAACTTAGGTTTTTGTTTATGGGCCTTTAGCTCAGCTGGCTAGAGCACCTGCTTTGCAAGCAGGGGGTCGAGGGTTCGAATCCCTCAAGGTCCACCAAATAAAAAAGTCACTAGTTATTAGTGGCTTTTTTGTTATTTGTTTATATCAAATTTATGCTTATTTCTAGTTATTTGATATTTCATGTATTATTTAAATATTAATATAATAAAATATATGTCTGTTAAATTATTTATACCGTTATTATTGGGAACAACTCGTGAGGGGCGTTATAGTGAGCATGTGTCTAAAATGATTTTAAAACACGCCAAAGCAAGATTGGATATAAAATTAGAGCTTTTTGATGTTAGGGACTTTAATTTTCCACTGACGGATGAAGGCCAATCAATTAAAGGAAAAAATCAAAAATGGAAAAAAGCGGTAGAAAAAGCAGATGCTTTAATTATCGTTTCTCCAGAATATAATCACGGTTACCCTGGGAGCTTGAAAATGGCGTTGGATACTCTGTTGCCTGAATATAATCACAAGGCTGTTGCACTTTGTGGAGTGTCTATGGGTGGGTTTGGTGGAGCGAGGGTGATCGAACAATTAGCAGGGGTTGTTAGAAGACTTGGCTTAGTTGTAACAGAAAAAGATTTGAATATTTCTAATGTGCAAATGCTGTTTTCTAAAGAGGGTCAATTACAAGGGGAGTTTGATTTAAAAATGATTGATAAGTTTTTGGATGAGTTAGTATGGTTGGCACGGTCTTTAAAATGGGGGAGGGAAAATTTAATTAGTAAAAAAAAGTAATTTAAAGGTCGATTTAAATAAGATGTTAATTGAATATGTTTTATGCAAAAATTAGACATAAAAGCATTTGCCATAGCTGCAGGAATTTCTTGGGGAATTTATATGTTGTTTTTAGGTTGGATAGCGGTTGATGGATATGCTGCGGGTATTGTACACATAATAGGTTCTGCGTATATTGGATTTAAACCCGGTTTTGTTGGTGGCATCATTGGAGGTATTTTTGGTTTTTTTGATGGTGCGGTAGGTGGGGCGATCATTGCTTTGATATATAACTCTTTGTTAAAGAAAAAGTAGATTAATTTAATAGATATGCAAACAGCAGTGGTCTTATCCACTGTTTTTGTATTGACTGCTCTATAATGATTTAGTAGGGTATACCTACCCCCTAGGTATTATTGTTAAAAATTATTGTTATGAAAAAAGGCCATAAACTTTGTTCAAGTGAAAAATCTTTGATAAATTTAAAAAAGGCTCGTTCTCTTTTAGATAAAATAATTACAATGAAAGAAGACGGCAAGTATTGTATTGATATTATGCAACAGAATCTTGCTGCGATTGGACTGTTAAAATCAGTTAATCAGTCGTTAATGGAGGGACACTTAAATACATGTTTTGCAGATGCTGTTAAATCTAAGGATCAAGAAAAACAAGATGCAATGGTTAAAGAAATCATTTTTGTGACTAATTTATCAAATAAATAATATGATGCAAGAAAAAGGAAGTTTAAATAAATGTCATACCATTAAAATTAATGGAATGACATGCGCCTCTTGTGAGATTTTATTGAACGATGAGTTGTCACAGTTAGATGGGGTTGATAACGTTAAAGTGAGTTTAAAGGCTCAAACAGCAGAAGTTTTTGTAAAAGATGAGAGTACTGACATAAAAAATGTGGTTAAAAAGATTGAGTCCTTGGGTTATTCTACGGATTTATCTGATTCAAAAGATATCAAAATATCAGAAAAAGCTACACTGGTTCAGTGGTTTTACGCATTGTTAATAGTTGTGATGCTTGGATTTATTTATTCATGGTTACAAGAGCAGGGATTGTTGAATTGGGTTAGTGTAGATACTTCGGACATTACTTTTGGTGTAGCTTTTTTGGTGGGAGTTGTTGCATCCATGTCTACTTGTTTGGCGGTTGTTGGAGCTGTAGTTGTGTCTTTTGCGGCTAAATATGAGTCTAAAGGGAATTTTTATGATTCCAGTGTAAAACCTCAGGTGATTTTTCATCTAGGTAGGTGGGCGACGTTTTTGGTATTGGGTGCTGTACTGGGGTATTTGGGGAGTTGGTTTAGCTTTTCTGGTAATTTGATGGCATGGTTTACGATTATTGTTGCAATAGTGCTTGCGTGGTTGGGTTTGAATATTTTGGGTATTACTCCGTCAATTACAAAATTGGGAATACGTATGCCAAAAAATTTGACGTCAATTTGGAGTAAAATAAAGGATTCTAATCATCCATTAGCTCCGGTGATACTTGGTGGTTTTACTTTTTTTCTACCGTGTGGTTTTACTCAGAGTATGCAATTGTTTGCAGTTGCATCAGGTAACGCGTGGGTTGGGGCTTTGACATTATTCTTTTTTGCTTTGGGGACAACGCCGGTTTTGTTTGGTTTGGGTGTCGCTACGGCCAAGATGAAGAACATGAATACAATCGTATTAAAAAAAGCTATTGGTTTTATTGTGATTGCTTTTGCTTTTTATACATTGTCATCTGGGTTTGCGGTTTTGGGTATTAAAATACCATCTTTAAAATCAATTCAACCACAAACTGTGTCTGAGGTCGCGATTACAGATAATGGCGAGCAAACAATTGTAATGACCGTTGATTATAATGGTTTTACACCCAATGTATTTACCCTAAAAAAAGGTGTACCGGTAAAATGGGTTATTAAGGGTGTGCAGGTTTCGGGTTGTACGAGTGAAATAATTGTTCCGGAATATAATATTAGAAAAAAAATAATTCAAGGCGATAATGTTTTAAATTTTACTCCTACGAAAGAGGGGGTAATCTCATTTAGTTGTTGGATGGGTATGGTAAGAGGTCAATTTAACGTTGAATCTTAAAATATTTTTGAAATATACTTATGCCAATTAAAGATATTAAAATCGCAGGGATGGATTGTGCTTCATGTGCGATAAACATAGAGAAGACTCTGAAGAAGATGGATGGTGTCCAAGACGCTAATGTTAACTATGCTTTGGGGAGTGCAAGGATTACCTTTAAAGAAGGAGGGTTAGACGAAAAAAAGGTTGAATCGGTTATTTCCGGTCTGGGACATTATAGCGTTGTCTATGAGGATGATATTGCGGTAAAGAAAGACACAAAAACGCAAACCGCTTGGCTTAAGTTTGCATACGCTTTGATCATTACTGTTCCGGTTGCGGCAACAATGTTTTTTGAATTTAAGATAGGCGTCACAGTGATAGGGGCTGATTTGGGTAAGTGGATATTGGCAGCTTTGACCTTTGTGGCTGTTTTTGTATTTGGCTTTCAGTTTCATCAGGGGATGATAAGGCAGTTGAAACATTTTCAAGCTAATATGGATACTTTAGTTTCCGTGGGAACTGGAATAGCATTTTTTTATAGTATTTGGGCCATGTTTACTGGTGGGCATGTTTATTTTGAAACAGCGGCAATTATTGTTACGCTTATTTTATTAGGAAAATATCTTGAAGCTAAGAGCAAGGGTAGAGCATCGATGGCCATAGAAAAATTACTCTCACTTGGTGTAAAAACAGCGCATCTTGTTACCGATCAAGGTGATCGTGAAGTTGCTATAGAATCTGTAAAGGTCGGAGACATTTTATTGATTAAACCAGGTGAAAAAATTCCCTTGGATGGTGAGATAGTTGAGGGAGGGACTTCTATTGATGAATCGATGCTTACGGGTGAGAGTATTCCGGTAGATAAAAAAGTAGGATCAAGTGTTTTTGGGGCGACTGTTAATCAAATTGGCGTCATTAGAATAAAAGTAACAAAGGCTAGTGGCGATACAGTTTTATCTCAGATAATAAAGCTTGTAGAAACAGCGCAGATGACAAAGGCGCCTGTACAAAAGTTGGCAGATAAAGTTGCGGGTATTTTTGTGCCATCAGTGTTGATTATAGCGACACTGACTTTTGTCGCTTGGATGCTAAGTGGAGCTGGTTTGGAATCTGCACTTGTGGCAGGTGTTGCGGTGTTAATTATTGCATGTCCATGCGCTTTAGGTTTAGCTACGCCGACGGCAATTATGGTAGGGAGTGGTAAGGGTGCTGAAAAGGGTATATTTATTAAAAAACCACAGAATTTGGAAATGGCTCACAGGATAAATACAGTAGTTTTTGATAAAACAGGAACTTTAACAAAAGGTACTCCGGAGATCGCCGATGTCAGAGTTTTTGGCGCAAACAAAGTTGATGTGATTATGCAAAAAGCGGCATCTTTAGAAAAAGATAGTGAGCATTCATTATCTAAAGCGTTTATTACCTATGCCAATGATCATCATTTGGATTTGTCACATGCAATTGGAGTTGAGGCCATAAAAGGAAAGGGAGTAAAAGGGAGCGTCGATGGAGAGGTTTTGTATTTGGGTAGTGCGAGATTGCTTGAGGAAATGAATTTGCAGATGGCGGAAACAGTAAAACATGAGTTTGAATCTATGACCAATTCTGGTTATACACCGGTTTATATTTTCAAGGCGAATGAGGTGATGGCACTGGTTGGCGTTGCTGATAAGATTAGGGAGACGTCAAAAGTTGTAGTGACTGAATTGAATAAAAGGGGAATTGGAGTGTATATGATAACCGGGGATCATAAGAATACCGCTAATGCGATAGCGAGGCAGTTAAATATTACAAATGTAATCGCTGAGCTTTTACCGGAGCAAAAGGCTGAGGAAGTCCAGAAGTTACAAAAGGAGGGTAAAATGGTTGCGTTTGTTGGAGATGGTATTAATGATGCGCCAGCCCTTGCGCAAGCGGATTTGGGTATGGCGGTTGGAACAGGCACGGATGTAGCGATTGAGACTGGTGATATTGTGCTCATGAGTGGAGATCCGCAAAAAGTAGTAGAGGCTATAGATGTATCAAAGCAAACTTATACAGCAATTAAACAAAATTTATTTTTTGCTTTTATTTATAATGTGATAGCCATACCGCTAGCGGCATTAGGGTTTTTGAGCCCAATGATCGCGGCAGCTGCTATGAGTTTGAGTTCGGTTTCAGTTGTGACAAACAGTTTGAGGATAAGAAGTAAAAAATAAACAGCCGTATGTTTAACGACTGTTTTTAGATGTGTTTTGTACCAATTAGTGCCAGCATACGACCTTCTTTGGTTGGGTCAAGACTAGTGTGATTGGAGAAAAAGAGTGCATGATCAGATGCTGTACAGAAGGAGCTGATTTGTATATTTTTGCGTTTTAAACCAGCATTGAGTAATTGTTGCAGGATGGATGCCTGAGGATCGTAGTGCAGAGCGTCTTCTAATTTTATGGTTTTGTGAAGTTTTCGTTGCCAGAGTCCGCTTTTTGTTAGGTTATATGCTTTGGCAGTAATGCTGGGACTGACAAAAACAAGTACATTTTCTGGTTTAGTTCCGCTTGCGAAAATATAAAACTTTATTGCACGCCAAACTCCATCTGATGTGATTGAGGCGGTTCCGGCATGAATTAGTCCGAAACTGTTTTTGATGGGATCAACGACAAAGAGTACGGCGCAATCAGCGGGGCGCATTGTCAGTACAACTCGAGGATCTTTTGTGAAACAAGCATCAATTCCAGTATCATGGATCGGATGCAGGTCTTCGGTTGCAACAGTTGTTATTCTTTGTGAGTATTTGGTTTCCGGGCTATCAAAATCAATACTACGATAGCCAAAACGTCCGGTGCTTTTTACAAATGCAAAGTTGGCACCATGGTTGAGTTTGGGATTAACAATTGTTAGTTCGTTCTGACTGATACCCAAAAAATCATAAAGAGCTTGGTTGTGTTGCTCTGCTTTTCCGTCCGTATTGCGGATTAGAGACATGTCTCCCATGGCTTTGGTTGTAAAACCATGTAAAACATATGGATCAAGAAGTTTGGATTGAATGAACATTGCCAATTCTCCTCAGTGTTTGCTTTTTGGCAACAAAAAAATAACGGATTATGACCGAAAAGTCAATCCTTTTATATTTGATTAAATAATATCACCCCGCGATGATAGTAAGATGGCAATGGGTTTTGTTGCAGGAAATTTAGCCAGAATGATATTAGTAATAACCATGATTGGTACACATAAAAACATCCCTACAATTCCCCAGAGGCTTCCCCAAATAACTAGTGATATAATTATGACCAGTGGACTTAAGTTTAGAGATTTTCCCATCAAACGAGGTTCGAGAATGTTTCCGATGGTCATTTGTATTAATGTTAAAATTAATAATAACAAAAATGCATGGGGTAGGTCGTACTGAACAAGCGAAAATAATCCAGGTAAAATTACTGCTATGAGAGAACCTACATTTGGTATGAAGTTTAAAACGAAGATTAGTACAGCCCAAAATCCTGCGAATTGGATTCCCATTATTGATAAAACTATAAAGCAAAGTAGTGCGGTTAAAAAACTAACAAAGGTTTTTATTTTGATATAGGTGTTAATATCCTTACTAATTTTGTTGATTAGAGCCGTGCTATCATCGCGCTTTTTTTTGTCGGGAATTAATTTAAATATTTTTTCATTAAATGTATGGTATTCGAGTAAAAGGAATAGTACGTATATAAAGATAATGCTAGCGAAACCGGCGATCGTGGTTACAATTCCAGCGGCGGTTGTGGCTATTGTGCTTAGGTTAACCCATTCTAGTATTTGTTGAAGTGAGATTTGTTCTTCTAAGTTTAAACTAGCCTGTAGATTTGTAAAAATTGATTGGAATTTAGCTTGATAGCTAGGAGCTGCTATGATCACTTCTTGTACATTTTTATTTACAAAATCTACAAAGATCCAGGCGATGATCGCAAAACTTGCAAGTGAAAATAACAGGGCTAACCAGTGAGGTATTTTTATGGATCCTATTTTAATTTTTTTAAATGCCTCTGTTAAAGATATGATGATATACCAAATGATTATAGCGATAACCAAAGGTATTATTATTGATTGGCCGATGTAGAGAAAATATAAAATTATACTACTGGCTAACAAGCCTAGGGAGAAGTTCTGAATATTCATACTTTTCATATTTATTGTTTTTAGCTTTGTTGAGCTAAAAAATGTCAATTTAGGGAGAGTTTATCTTGACAGAAGTATTAAAATCTACTATGATTATATCCTTAAATTAGTCATGAAGGCAAATAAATATTTTTTAGTAATTTTGAGTTGCAAAAATAAAATAATATGATGAAACATTATAAGAGAGTTTTATACATTATCTTGGCTGTTAGTGTCGTTGGTATTGTTGTGGTTTTGGTGAATGCAAATGGTGAAGAACCGGCAGCAGATGTTAAGCAGGAAGAATTTGCATACAATGTAAAAACGATGACTGTTGAATCAGGTCTGGAATATTCTTTTGATATATCAGGTAACGTTTCAGTAGGACAATCAGCCGTTTTACCAGCAGAAGCAAGAGCTAGTGTTGTTCAGGTTTTAGTAAAGCCCGGTGAAAAGGTAGAGAAGGGTGCCACGTTGGTTCAATTATATTCTGATTCCTTGGAATCGAGTTATCAAAATACGGCGATTATGTTGGCTAATGCACAAGTTAGTTATGCGACTAATCAAGCAGTTTCGGGTAATTCTATTGAAATTGAACGCTTAAGGTTTCAGAATGCAGAACAGAATTATAAAAATACAATAACTCAGAATGAGATTTTAAAATCACAAGCTGAGCAAGGATTAAATTCGGCGAAATTAAATGTAGATCTTTCTACCAATTCAGCACAAACTGCATTAGAAACAGCGCAAAAAAGTTATGATAAGACTAAGGCTATTAATGATTCAAATGAACAAGTTGCTAGAATTGGTTTAGCTAATTCGATACGTTCAACTCAAACGGATATTTTTAATGGATTAAATACTTCTAATGAACTGTTAGAGGTGTCGCCGCTTTTTAGAGAAAATATTAATATTGATACAGAATTGATTGGACGTAGGGGTGAAACGGAAAAGCGTGAAGCAGAAGCTGCATTAAAAGTTGCAATTAATGAGTATGTCGCCTTGGATATAAGTTATGTAGCCATGGCCAGCACTTCTAGAGCAACAGAAGATGCATTGCAGAAGACTTTGGTTGTATTAAATTATACTGATGCTACATCAAATTTACCCGCATCCGTGATTTCTGGTTATGTGCAAACCATTTCTCAGCAGTTGGCGATGTTGAGAGGTGACATTGCTGCCATGGATTCGGCTAATCAAGCCTTGCAAACAACTTTAGCTGCTAATGAAGCTAGTATAACTGGTGTTAAACAGCAAATTGAAGCAGCTAAGAATGCTTTGGCGCAGACTAAACAACAGAGCGGTGATACATCGCAGTTGGTTATTAATGCGGAAAAGCAGTATCAAGCAACTTTAGCTCAGTTAAAATCAGCGGAAGATAACGCTAAGGCAAATGTTGATACGGCTAAGTTGTCTTATGATAATGCTAAAAAAACAACTAATCTAAGTGTTATATCTGCAAAGAATGCATTATTAACAACACAGGATGCAATGGATCAGATTAAATTACAGCGCGAGAAGCTAACAATTAAAGCACCATTTGCCGGCCAGGTATCAAATGTAATGGTAAATTTGGGAGATGAGGTTAATCCTGGTAGTCAGATTGTGTCCGTCGAAAATCCAGAGACATTAAAAATAGCAGTACAATTATCCGATCAAGATATTGAGAGGATAGCAGTTGGTGATGAAGTTGGTTTGGGTAATTCAACTGGTACTATTATTTCTATTTCACCAAGTGCGGATGCGATAACAAAGAAATATGCAGTGGAGATTTTGCCAAGTACCGAAGAATATAAATTGGGTCAGTTCGTGACTGTTAATTTTTTAGCTACAAAACCTGACTCTTTTAATAAAATATTTATTCCCATTGCCACAATTCATCTTGGTGCTAATGAGAATTTTGTTTGGGGGCTTAAAGATGATCGAACTGTTAAGTTCCCTATTGTACTGGGTGATTTGCAGGGTGAATATGTTGAGGTTATTGAAGGGTTGAAATCTGGTGATGAAATGATTGCAGATGGAGGTCGCATTATAGAAAATGAAGGAGCATTGGTTAAAACAATAGCTTGGTAATTATGACAAAAGTAGAAGATTTTATTTTACAATCACAAGAGTTTGGAAAAACTTTTTGGGCATTTTTTGTGAATCGATGGCGTTTGACGCTGTTGGTTTTAATAGCCTTGGTTATTTGGGGAGTGATCGGACTTGTGTCCATACCAAAGGAGTCTGATCCAGAAGTGGTTATACCTATAGCCGTAGTTTCGGTTGCGTATCCCGGTGCTTCTCCAACGGATATGGAAAAGTTGATAACTGATAAAATTGAGGAAAGAGTTGATCGTTTAGATGATCTAAAGCAGATATCTTCGACGTCTATAGAGGGCGTTTCTTCTGTCACTGTTGAATTTAACGCGAGTGCTGATTTGGATAGTTCTATACGTAAATTAAAAGAGGAGATCGATGGAGTTAAATCTGATTTGCCTGAAGATGCCATGGATCCGGTTGTTACGGAAATTCGCATGGATGATCAGGCTATAGTAACTATATCTTTGTTGGGTGATATTCCGCCGGATGATCTTGAATTTTACGGTGAGGAACTTCAGAATTTGCTTGAACAAACACCTAAGGTTTCCAAGGTTACATTGTATGGCATAGAAGATAAGCAGATGCAGGTTTTTATTAATATTGAAGCACTTGAGGGTTATGGTTTATCTATAGGGCAAATAGTTTCTCAAATTAGAGCAAATCATGCAGATATGCCTATTGGGTCTTTGTTATTGGATGATTATTATTATCAGGCATCCTTGAAGGGGCAGTTTGCTAATGCGGATGATTTGTTGAGTCAGCCGATAGCTTCTATAAATGGACAAAATATTTTTTTAAGGGATGTTGCTGAGGTTCGTGAGTATTTTGCACCGGCGACTAGCGCGGCTTCGGTTTATCGTTCCGAATCAGGAGACGTGAAACGTTCTGTTACACTTGAGATATATAAACAAGCGGGTGGAAACATTTTAGACATGGTAGATGCCTCGAAGGAAAAAATAGAAAAATTTAAAAAAGAAATTTTACCACCAGGTGTTGATGTTTTTGTGGCTAATGATTATTCGGTTTTTATAAGAGATGATATCAATACATTGGGTTTTAGCGCTATTCAGACTATATTAATTATATTTATAGTTTTGTTTATAGCGCTTGGTTTTAGAGAAGCATTTTTGACGAGTTTGTCTATACCTTTAATTTTTGCAATCGGTTTTGGCATGTTGTATTTTGTTGGTGAGACTTTAAATTCGTTGACATTATTTGCCTTAATTTTATCTTTGGGCCTTATTGTTGATACGTCGATTGTGATAATGGAAGGCATACATGAAAATATCTATGTACATAAATTAACACCAAAACAAGCTGCATGGCTTTCTGTTAAAATGTATAAATCACCTTTGATTGCCAGTACGTTGACTACCGTATCGGTTTTTGTCCCGATGGCTATGATGACTGGGATAATGGGTGAGTATATGAAGCACTTACCGATTACGATTACAATCGTTTTGTTTGCTTCTTTGTTTGTGGCTTTGTTTGTTTTACCAGCTATTGCGGTTTTCTTTTTTCAAACGTTTAAACAGAAAAAAATAAGAAAACCATTACTCAGTTATGTTATAGAACCACTTGCTGTTTGGCATCAAAAGAGATTGCGAAGTATTTTGCCATCAAGAGGTAAAAGATGGACATGGGTTGTTAGTATGATTGGACTGATGCTTTTAGCTTTTTCATTTATTCCTTTGGGTTGGTTAAAGGTGCAAATGTTTCCAGCGATTGATACTGATTTCTTTTTTGTAAATATTAAAGCACCTATTGGTACCACCTTGGAGCAAACAGCTGTTATAACTGAGGATGTTGCGAAGCATATAGAAGTATTGGATGATGTTGATAATTATGTCACTGTTTTGGGCAGCGGTGGAACAAGTTTTGGATTGTCTGGTGGCGGTTCTGGAGGTAGTAACAAAGCAGCGATAACAGTTAATTTAGTAAAAACTGATGATGGTAGAGTAAATAAATCTTACGAATTAGCGAAACGATTGAGGGATAGTCTTTCTGATATTACGGCTGCTGATGTTGAGGTGCAGGAGGCTTCTGCTGGACCACCCTCTGGTGCTCCGGTAGAAGTTAGAATATATGGCGACAATATTTCTGATGCAGAAAATGTTGCTAATGATGTTGTTAGTATCTTAGAGAATATTGATGGTGCTCAGGAAATATCCACGGATATTGAGTCGGGAACTGGTGAATTTTATTTTACAATTAAACACGATAGGTTAGCTTATTATGGATTGACAGCATCTCAGGTTGCCGGTGAATTGCGTGCAGCGGTTTTTGGTGATGATTCAGTTAAAATATTAGAAGATGGAACAGAGACACCGATTGTAATTCAGTTGGATTTTAGAGATAGGGATTGTTTGGCTGATAAAGAAAAACAATTATTAGAACGCAGAGATCATGTCACATTGTGTAGATCTAACCCCGAAAATGTTACTCAGATTCAGAATTTGATGATTCAATCTCCTAAAGGAGCTGTTGCTTTGGGTGAGTTGGCAGATATTGAGTTACATTCCACGGTGACTGCTATAAGACATCAAGACCGTGAGCGTATTGTTAAAGTTCAAGCTTATAATCGTGAGGATGTGCCAATAGTTGATATTGTTACAAATTTGCAAGAAAAAATTGATAAGATAGAGCTTCCTGCTGGCGTAAGAATTTCTTATGGTGGGGAAACTGAGGATATTACTGAATCATATATTAGTTTAGGTTATGCCATGATTGTTGGATTTTTATTGATTTTATTTTTATTAGTCTTACAATTTCAATCCTTTAAACAACCGTTTATTATCATGTTTATTTTGCCTTTATCCATGATAGGCGTGTTTACTGGTTTGGTGTTATTAGGTAGGAATTTTTCTTTCCCTGGATTTATTGGAATTGTGGCTTTGTTGGGAGTTGTGGTTAATGATGCGATTGTTCTTATAGATAGAATCAACTTTAACTTACAGTCAGGTATGGAGATGATAGATGCTATTGTCTTGTCTGCTGGAGAGCGTTTGCAGCCCATTATTTTAACATCGGTTACAACAGCTTTTGGAGTATTGCCACTGGCGTTTGCTAATGAGTTATGGGCTGACTTAGCTTGGACTATTGTATTTGGTATAATATTTTCTACCATACTAACTTTGATCATGGTGCCAATTTTTTATACCATGTTAGAAGGCAAGAGAAAGAAAGCGTAAAGTAAGCCTCGGTTATGCCGAGGTTTTTTTGTTGAGGTGGGTATACGGTCTTCTCTTTTGTTTAGTCTGTTTTTAGGATATCATGTGTTTGTATATGCTTTTGACATTATCGTTATTTGTTTTGGGATTTATTTTGATTATCAAGGGAGCTGATTTATTGGTCGATGGTTCGTCGGCTTTGGCGAAAAAACTCCGAGTATCGAGTTTGGTTATTGGATTGACTATTGTGTCTTTTGGTACATCGTTGCCAGAAATGTTAGTGAATTTATTTGCCAGTGCTCAGGGTGCAACTGATTTGGCTATAGCCAATGTTTTAGGTAGTAATATTGCCAATATATTATTGATACTGGGAGTGGCTGCAATTATTTATCCATTAGCAGTTTCCAAAGGAACCGTTTGGAGAGAAATTCCTTTCAGTTTATTGGCTGTCATTATGTTGGCTGTATTGGCAAACGATGCGTTGTTAAGCGGTACAAATACGTCGATGATTTCTAGAAGTGATGGTTTGGTTTTAATAGCATTTTTGGTGATATTTTTGTATTACATTTATAATGTAGCTAAAAATGATAGGAAAAAGAAGATGCCAGATATGGATGGAGTGATGAAAGTATCTAAATCATTATTGTATTTGTTTATTGGTATTATAGGGTTGATTGTGGGTGGAAACTGGGTGGTTGACGGCGCTATAGAGATTGCAAGTTTTTTTAACATAAGTGAGTCTTTAATTGGTTTAACAATTATTGCATTAGGCACATCCTTGCCAGAATTGGTAACATCGGCGGTTGCGGCATATAAACATAATGCTGAGTTGGCTGTTGGTAATGCGGTGGGATCAAATATTTTTAATATTTTTTGGATTTTGGGTCTTAGTGCGGTGATTAGGCCTTTACCTTTTAATATCAGTAGTAATTATGATATTTTGATGGTTGTTGGTGCGACTTTGTTGTTGTTTATTTGGATGTTTATTGGCAAGAAGCATATATTGCAAAGGTGGCAAGGCTTGGTGTTTATTTTAATGTATATATGTTACATTGGATTTGTTGTTTATAGGGGGTAATTATATGTCTGAAAAAATTATTTTTGAATCGACTGCAGAAACTCCTAAAAAGGAATTTTTTGTCTTAGCATCAAAGCAACTTGAGAGTTTAAAAAGTGTATCTGGAAGAGATGCAGCTAAAAGAATTGTTATCAGTGGCACGGAGGAGATTTTAAATGAAGATTAGTTTATGCAGAAGGAGATATTAGATGGCATAATTGATAATCCAGATCCAAAATTTGTTTTGATATTAGAGTCACTGCCACAGCCAAAGGATGCTGATATCGAAAAAGTTAGACAGGCTTTACCACAGATGTATGATTTTTTTATAAGAAAAAAGAATGCTTTTAAAAAACGTGATTTAAAAGAGTTTGAAAAGATTTTAGAGCAGGAGGTTGATTTTGTTAGGGGTTTGGATGAATTTGCATTTAATTATTAGATATATACCTAAAATACTTGACTTTTTGTAGTTTTTGGTCTTTCATGGCTTTATGGAGGAGACATGCAAGATCGTGGAAGGATGGAAATGATCGAAGCGGCTGTTGAGTGGTGGAATCGAGAGGTGGAATTGTTCTTTTTTGGTGATACCGGAGAGATGCTATTGGAAAATGTGGCATTTAACGGTTTTGATAGAGTGGTGTTCTTTGCACTAATAAGATCCTATGTACCAGTGCCTGAGGATGCGGAACAAGAATTTGCAGATCTTTTACAGAACCGTAAAGATGGTTTATATAAAGAAGTTTGGGAAAATTTTTGTTTGCATTATAATCTGAATAGCCAAACAGCTCGTGATAATAAAGCGCTTTGGAATAAGTTTGTTAAAATCCAAGCTGAAGCCAGAGCTGCGGCCAAGATTATTCATTCGCTAGTAGTTTGTAATATGGATGTTATCGATTCGGGTAGACCAACGCCCTTGGTTGATGTGCCTTTTGATTTGATTCAATCTCAATCTAGAGAAAGTCAGCGGCCTACCAAGCAAGAGGAGTTGGAGAGTACTGATGCTTGGGAGAGGTATATGACTGAATTGTCTGCAAGGGAAATGGCTAGTAGCAAGAGTTCGGGGTTATGGTCTGTTTTTGCAAGAAATGATGAAGTAAAATCTCGTCCTGCGATGGTACCGCCACCCAGATCTGTGCCCGCACCTCCGCCACGCTTGCCTACGAATACTGGTTTGTCGGTCATCAAGATTGTTAAAAAAAATCCGGCGGATGATACGCCGGAAATTGAAATTAATTTTGATGATGACTGAATGGGTCTGGATTCTAATTACGCTTTTGTCTTAAAGCGTTTTTTATTTTGCTGCGGTTAGTGGTTTGCCTCCTTTAAGTACTGCGATAATATTTTTTGCGGCTATTTCGGACATATCACGTCTAGCTTCTTGGGTTGCGCTAGCGATATGAGGTGTTAGGATAACGTTGGAGAATTTTTTTAATTCTAAGTTATCACGTAAATCACAATCTATTGCGGGTTCGCACTCAAACACATCCAATGCGGCGCCGGCTATTTGTTTATTTTTAAGGGCTTTCAATAATGCCTTTTCATCAACCACTGGACCACGTGATGTATTGACCAAAAAAGCAGTGGGTTTCATTAATTTGAATTCAGAAGTGGATATTAGGTGTCTGGTAGAAGGGAATAAGGGAACATGCAGTGAAATAAAATCTGCGGTTTTTAATAAATTAGCTTGACTTACCTTTTTTGCGCCTAGTTCTTTTTCTAATGTTTTATTGGCTTTTAGATCACTATAAATTAATTTCATATTAAAGCCTTTGACTCCTCTAAATGCAGCCATGGAACCAATTCTTCCTGCACCGATTAGCCCCATTGTTTTGTTATGCATGTCCGTGCCAGTTAAAAGCGTTGGAGACCAGCCGGTGTATTTTCCATGTTTAGCAAAATCATCAGCCTCGGTGATTCTACGTGCTAGGGCAAGCATCAAAGCAAAAGTGTGTTCGGCTACAGATTCGTTTACTTTATCACTGGGAGTATTGGTTATAGTTATGTTCCGTTTTTTTGCAGCTTCAAGATCTATATTATCAAAACCAACAGCGAAGTTGGCGACAATAATTAATTTTGGACCGGCGGCTGCAAAAATTTCGTCATTAATTTTATCTGTAAGAAGAGATAGGATTGCATCACAACCTTTAACAGCTTTTAAGAGTTTTGTCCTAGGTATTATTTCATCTTTTGGGTAGACGGTTACTTTGTGCCCAGCTTTGCGGAGCATATTAATTCCTGATTCATGGATTTTGCGAGTTACGAAGATTTTCATACTTGTAGTTATTTAAAATATTACTTAATTTTTTTTAATTTTTTAGATTTGATTTGTTTTTTGTCTAGCTCTACGGCTCGTGCGGCTATCCATCTAAAAGGCGGAAGTAGAATATTGATCACTAAAAGCAAAATAACGAGTTGAGTCATCAGGTGAGCATCTGGGAAAAATTTATTAGCGATATATAACGAAAGTGTGTTGTTTAAATAAACTATGCAAAGTGCGATAGTTGCTTTTTCTGAATTAGTACGCCAATAATTCATGAAATATGATATTGCAACTAAAACAGCCATATATAATAGCATTATAAATACCAACCCTGCATCACGAATAGAAATTGTTATGGCTCCGTTACCGGTTGTATCGGCTACTATTGCTGCAATTAGAACACCAAAAGCAATGATAGATATTTCACGCCACCAGAAATCATATTTTTTAACAAATTTTGGTCTTACACTTTTTAGCCAAGTCGCGACAATAAAAGGGAGTACGATGCTTATAAACAAACTGGAGAATAGTGATATTACTGGTACGGGGACTACTCGTCCAATGGTAATTAGGAAGAGTAATGGTATGGTTAATGGTGCGAGTAAGGATGTTGTGGCTGTAATTACTAAAGCTAAAGTTGTTTTGCCTCCAAAAAGATCAGCTATTAGTGCTATGGTCATGCCGGTTGGCATGGCACCAAGAATTAAAAATGCCATTGCCCAATCTGGTGCGAAAAGCATTAATGGCAACCACATGGCGATTGGTAAAATAATTAGCATGAAGCTGTTGGTAAATAACAGCATTTTCCAATCTTTGGCGTAGGCAACAATTTCTGTAATTTCTAATCTTAAACTAGAACAAAAGAAAATTAATACTAATAGATGTGTTGAGTAGGTTGCTAGTGGTCTAAACCAGGAGGGCACGATTAAACCAGCTATTATTCCAAATAAAACAACCATAATTTGATTTTCTGAAAAAAGTTGTTTTAGTTTTTGGAGTATCATAGTTTGGCTAATGATATTTTTATTCGAGAAAGTTTTTTAATACCGGGAAACTCTTTAAATAAGCCAGCTTTTGCGCCCATATTTGTAATAACGCCGAGGCTGTTTATGGAACCGGCTGCTAATGCAAGTTTTATATCGTTGGTTTTTATGATGGATGCTGTAAATGCACTACCAAAAGCATCACCGGCTCCAGTTGTGTTAATTCGTTTTCCTGGTAGGGCTTTGGTGTAATAGGTTTTGTTGTTTGGGCAATCATGCGCATAAGCTCCTTTGGGGCCATCGGTAATTACTAGTGCGATACGTGGCAGTTTGCCTAAAGTATTAAATATTTTTTTTAATAAAGTGGGTTTGCAGCCACACACTGAAGCAGCTTCCTCTCGGTTCATTATTAAAATGTCAGTTTGTTTAAAATATAATTGCAGTTTATCGAGACCCTGAGCAAGTTCTGCATTGCCAGGGTTCCAGGCTAGTTTGCAGTTTTGTTTATTAACATTATTGATAATTGTTTTAAGTGCTGATCTATTGCCACCCAATGAGGTAAGATAAAACCAGGTCTTGGAAAATTTTGACCACGGTATTGTTTGAGCATTAATAGATCTTGATGCACCGCGGTAAACTAATATACTTCTTTGACCGGTACCCGATAAAAGAATTACAGAATAACCGGTTTGAGCATTGTGGTCAGTTTGAATATAGTCTGTTTGGACTTTGTCATTATTTAATACTTTTTTTATTGTTTTTCCATTATCATCATCTCCAACCCGGCAAATGCAGGATGTTTTGATTCCACTGCGCGCAAAAGTTACCGCGGCATTAGTTGCACCACCACCGGTTTCAAAAATTACATTATCTAAATTTATTTTTGAACCAAGTGGAAAGCAGGCATCAAATCCAGTAGGGGATGATGGATCTTTTTGCTTTTCAAAATGTGTACTTTTTATAAATACATCACGTGTGCCTGAACCAATTGTGCAGACTTTTGTTTGAGAAAATGTAAAACCAAGCATGAACAAATTATAGCATATTTTAGGGTGAAAAGCCTTGTGGTTAGGGATGTAAATTATAGTTTTGTTTATGTGGACGATTTTAGTGTCAAATGATAATCTATGCATGTATGAAAAAGATAACAATTTCACTAATAATAAGCATTTTTTTAATGCTTTTTTTGGTTGCCGGTAGTAATGCTCAAGATGCTGGTAACTTAAATATTGTAGTTGGTTCAGAAGTGATTAAATCATTTGATGTAAAAGCTAACTTGTCCGAAGATCGCTTGTTACAAGTTAGAGAAGAGATTACATATGACTTTGGTAGTAAAATTAGGCATGGTATATATCGAGATATACCAGAGAAGTATATTAGGGATGGAATGACTTATGGTTTGCATTTTAAAGTTACAAATGTTTTAAGAGATGGAAAGCAAGAAAATTATGAGCTGTCTAGAGATGGTGATTTTTTATCATTAAAAATAGGCAGACCTGATGTTGAAATTACTGGGGCGCATACTTATGTGATTGAGTATGAAACAAGAAAAGCAATTAATTTTTTTGAAGGTAATACAGAATTATATTGGAATGTGACCGGAAATAGTTGGCCGGTTAAAATAGAACAAGCAAGTTTTAGATTGGATTCTCCTTTGGGTAATGATTTGGATAATGTTAGATTTATTTGTTATACGGGTGTTTTGGGATCGGTGGATGAGTCTTGTGATTTAATGACTGATGATAAGGGTTATATCGTTGAATCAACAAAAGTATTAAATAGTGGAGAGGGGATGACTGTTGTTTTTGGATTTGCACCTGGTATTATAAAAAAAGCTACATATATTGAATCGATTCAGGAGATTTTGTTAGATAATTGGGTATTAGTGTTTCCATTTATTGCACTTGGGGTAATGATTTATTTATGGGCGACAAAAGGTAAGGATCCAGAAGCTGAGACGGTTATTCCGCGTTATGAGGTTCCACGTGGTATGCATCCTTTGGTATTATCGGGTGCATTGGGTGATGGAGGTATCCCTCAAAGAGGCATAACTGCAGCAATTATAGAAATGGCAAGAAAAGGATATTTGCACATAGAATATGGTACGGAAAAGAAATTAATTGGAGAAAAACAGACATATACTTTTTTAAGAAAAAATAGTGTTCCGGAAAGTGGAGATAAATGGGAGAAGATTTTGTGGAATGGTTTGTTTAAGGATGGTAAAAGAGAAAAATCTACTTTTGAGAATTTAAAAACTGATAATTTTTATAGTGATGTACAAAAGGCTAGCTCTGCTGCGTCAGCTCAACTTAGAACTTATGATATTTTTGTTTCTAGTCCTTATATAATTAGAACTTTATACATTATTGCAGCAGCGGTTATTGGTTTTGTTGTTGCTATGATTGGTGTTAATGCGCCTATCGGAATGGGCATGGGCGTTGTTACTTTTTTTATTGTTGCTGTTTTTGGTTGGTTTATGCCAAAGCGTACAAAAGAGGGAACATCGATTGTGGCAGAGGTTAAGGGTTTTAAATGGTTTTTAAGTGTAACGGAAGAAGAAAGGTTGAAGTTTCACAATGCGCCTGCCAGAACTCCTGAACAGTTTATGGAATTTTTGTCGGCAGCGATTGCATTAAATGTAGAAAAGGAGTGGGCCGAGCAATTTAAAGATTTAACTATTAAGCCACCCGAATGGGCAGAGGGTAATATTTCTAGTTGGACGCCGATTATGTTGGCTAGTGCTATACACGATATGGGTCAGGCGTCTGCTGCGAGTGTGTATTCGCCACCTTCATCAACAGCGGGTGGTGGAGGATCAGGGTTTTCTGGTGGAGGATCTGGTGGAGGATTTGGCGGCGGCGGCGGAGGGAGCTGGTAGATTTGTGATTTACATTTATATTTAGATATCACTGCGGTGATATCTTTTTTTAAAAAAAATAACCCCTCGAACCAGAATGGTTGAGGGGGTGCCCAAGAATAGGGCGAGGGGGGGAAGGAGCGTCAGTTGGATAGGGTCCAGGTATGATCGAGAACCTCGACCAGATACCCGGTTGCCCAGTCAGCTGATGAGGTGCTGTGAGGCACCTCACTGATGTCCGACCAAAGGAACAGTCCGACGCCGTAGCCTCCTGCACCCGGCTCTTGAACGTGCCAAATGTTGGGGCTAGCAACCTCGGGTGGCATGAGGCCAACGTTGTTGACCAAGTTACCGGTGATGTTACCGGCACCGGGGTTGACGAAACTCGTTGACACGTTGTGACCGGTGCCAATCGTGTTGATTGTAGCGTACAAACTGTACACGTTGCCGTTCCCATAGACGGCATCAGAGCTCTTGAACGAAACAATCGGGTAGGTTCCGAGTGCGTCCGGTGCGGGATTGACCGTGAGGTCAACCCCGCTCGCCATGTCGGTGATGGTGTATTGATCGATGGCGACAGCCAGAGAGTTCCGATAGAGACGGAAATTCTCCAACGTTACGCCACTGTCCCACTGCGTATGAAGCGGGAATTGTTTCTGATCAATTGCACCGATTCCGTTGGCTCCGACCTGCCAACGTGCCAATTCGCGTTGACCGACACTCAGAACACTGTTTACCAAGCTCTGTGGTGTGACGACAGGCTTGGATTTGCGCACAACCATGAAGTTGGGTTCGGATGCGCCCTTGGCGGCGTACACTTGTTCGCCGGAGGTTTCACCAAAGGCGTGGATGTACAGCTTACTGTTCCACTCATCGTTGGTACCGGCATCGGCCCAGTACCAGTCAGATGAGTCGTGGCCGACACGGATCTTGACGGCTTTGCCGGAGCGCGGGCATTCATCCGTCGAACAGGCTGCCGTGGACTGCACGGCTGCGAGCTTTGCCCAGATTTGGAAGGCGACACAGTCGCCAGCCGGGACGACGAATCCGTCGTTACCCAAGTACACGTCCACGAGTCCAGGACCGGATCCGACGAAGTCACCAGTTCCTTGAAGCGCGCCACCGACGGCGATGCCGACATCGGTCACGACTGATTTCTCGGATTGTCCGAGAGTACCAAAGATCTCTGGAGAAATGATCTTGATTCGCACATTCTCGAAGTTGGCACAAGCCTTGTACGACGAAAACACTCTCCAGACGTTTAGATCTCCGATGACTATTTCCGAAGAGGGGTGATTATCGCCGTATACGACCAGTTTGTCGTAACCAGCGTCGGATTGAGAGTCTGTTCCGGTATCGACCGAAGTCTCGGGGGGTCAGCATCTGTTCCGGCATCAGCATCCGGCATGTCGGCGTCTGTTCCAGCATCTGGTTCACATGGCACGTTACTGGTCGTGAAGTAATTTCCTCTGATGGGAAAATCTCCCTGGACTTCAGCGTTACCCTGTATTACAACCGCATCACTGTTTTCGAGTTCGAACCCGAACATCTGAGCTGATGGGCTTGATGCGTCAACTTTTGCCCAATAGACAAAGTACTGTGAACTCTTGGCCGGGATGGCCAAGTTAATAGACGAAAAATCGACGTAGCCGTTTTCGTCCGGGATTGCGAGTTGGATGTAGTTTCCGGAAATGCCGCCGACAGAAAACAAGTTGTATGTGGCGGTTCCGAATTGATGAAGACGCAGGCTTTCGAGCACCTGAGTCTCGTTTGAATTGTTGATGATGTTGAATGCAAACTGTGTTTGTTCTTCTCCAGCACACATCAACTTCCCGGGGGGGTTGGTGGCAGCGAGTTGGACGCTGATCTCCGCTGATTCCGCGTCAATCTCGGCGTCGACTTCTGCGTCGGGTTGCGTGTCCGCGTCTTCTCCGATCGAAGTCTCAGCGTCCGTTCCGGCGTCAGTGGTTTTGGGCGTACAGTCCTGGCAACCATCGAAGGTGCCAAAAGAGTTACACTTTTGGTAACCCAGCATGTCGTGACCGCA
>JAHJSR010000073.1 GCA_018830085.1 Patescibacteria group bacterium | reverse complement strand
GGATTACCGATTTCAGTTGCCACAATTTTTTGATTACTAGGATCAGAACTGACAGATTTGGCTGTCAATTCAGAAGTTGGCGCTGCATCATATAAACCATTCGCACCCACAAGCTCACCCTCCTGTTGAGCCATAGCCAAAGCTAACCACAAAAAGAAAGCCATAACCGGCCCACCAATCAAAGCAGTACTCAATCTCTCCCACCAATTTTCATTAAATGCTCTAAAACCTTTTTTCAATTTTTCCGGTAATGCCCAAGCAAAAAACATAACCGGTGAAGTAATTAACAAAAACCACAAAATGATAATACGCGCCAAAAAGAAAATTATCATGATTAATACCAATGTAATTGATATGGAAATAATCCAAGCACCAAAAATTGCAGCTACAAGTATATTCATCATATACCAAGCTGATGCTTTACCAGCCGCACTAGAATTAACAACCAAAGTATTACCTTCTTGTTTTATAACTCCAGTTGTATCCTCAATGCGCATTATATCCGCAATATGCAAAGCCTGAACAAAATTACCACCAGCCGCTTGCTTAAATCCATTTACAAAAGTCAACAAAATAACCTGAGAAAAATCAATCATCAAACCAATCAGTGTTTTAGAAAAGTTAATCAAAACAGCCATCAATAAAAGCTTTGGCAAAATATCACGATAACGAAATTCTTTTGGATAACCGATTATAGTAGCGAAAGCCGAAACCAAAACCACAATAATAAAAAACATGTTTACCGTATCGCGCATAATGGGCCAACCAACACGAACCGGAAAGGAATGAACAAAATTATTATATTGTACTATCTTAATTAACAACTCAACCAAAAACAATAATAACCAACCCAACATTTCCATTAACCAAATAACCAGCTTGGCAATCAAGCCCATTATCCAATTCGCAACCATGGTCATTGTATCATTTTGCAATTGCGGTGCAGCCAAAACCGGCATCACAAACATAGCCACCACAAAAAAAGCTATAACGGTTGATATCGTTATAAACAAACGTCGTCTGGATTTTCTCTTGGCTTGTGAATCGTTATCTTCAAATACAGCATCAGGTGAGCTGACAAGCTTTTGTAAGAGAAAACCATGCAGCGACCTCTTCCCCTGCTTGGTCTCTGTTCGCGACCTTCTCATAAACATCTTTATTATATTGTAGCACAAAAACGCTACTCACGCGCCCAAACAATCCACATCCTAAATTACCAAACAATATCCAAAAAACAACCACCATTACCCAACAAAATAAACTCAAATCAACGTATCAAATAACTAAAAATAAAGTTTGAAGTTTATACAATATAATGCTAGACTAAGCCTATTCATGAAACCCGTTTCTGTTCACGTTGACCTTCTGAACACAGGTTCGGACAAGGTACAACAAAAGAAAACAGCAATAATTGCAGTTTTTTTTGCTTGTCTGGTTGGAATCCTGGCTACCATAGGCGCTGCAGCATCTTATAGAGCTGCTAGTCATGGCACTAGTGTTTTTGCAGAAATGCGTAACTTACCAGTTATCGCTGAATTTACCCACTTCGCAACAGGTGAGGATAACCTTGGTGGCAATAGCGCTTACGCCAAAACAGCCGATGACCGAATCAATATTTTATTTCTTGGTGTAGGAGGCGATGGACATGACGGTGCACAGCTAAGTGATACCATCATTTTAGCTTCGTATGACACAAAAAGTGAAAAATTCGCCATGCTTTCCATACCTCGTGATCTGGCCTATCCAATTGGTAATAGTCAATTCCGAAAAATCAACAATCTAAATGCAATTTACGAGGCAAAGTATCCCGGCGAAGGCGCCAAAAAAACAGCCGAAGCAATAAGTGAACTACTTGTAATTCGCATTGATCATGTAATCAAGATTGACTTTGATGGCTTTGCAACATTCATTGATGCCCTGGGTGGTGTGGATGTTGATGTAGAAAAAAGTTTTACGGACAGCTCTTATCCAGCTCCAGGACATTTGTGGAAAACAGTTCGCTTCGAAGCCGGTCAAACTCATATGGATGGCAACACTGCTCTAGAGTTTGTCAGATCACGTCATGGTAATAATGGTGAAGGCTCTGATTTTGCACGCAGCCGCAGACAGCAATTAGTAATCCAAGCCGTAAGAGATAAATTATTATCCATGGGAACACTGGCCAATCCTAAAAAAATCAGCGAACTATATAATGTAATCTCCGGTAATATTCAAACCGACCTTTCTGCTTGGGACATGATTTCATTGGTGCCATACGTAACCAAACTTGATGATGGAAATATTACAGTTCGTGTTTTAACCGATGCTAGTGACGGCGAACTTTCTCCGGCTAATGTTGGTGGCGAATATATGTTATTCCCACGTAAACCTGATTGGTCAGAAATACGTACCATCGCGGCAAATCCTTTTGTATCCAAAGAAGATGAGAAAAAATTACTAATGCCCGCCTCACCCATAGCACTAGAAATTAAAAACGGCACAAATTACGAAGGTTACGCATATCAAGTAACACAAAAACTTAAAAGCCTTGGATATAACGTACCTAGTTTTGGTAACGCATCTCATAAAGGCTACGAACGTACTGTCCTTTACGATTTAACCGGTGGAAAGGAACCAGAAGAACTGGTTAGACTAAAAAAAATCTTGGACGCCGATGTTTCATCAGCCACTCCACAAGAACTTACTGATAGCGACGAACGTGCAATTTTAACCGACGACATGGCCCAAGAACGCATTAAAGCATCATCAACTCAATTCTTAATCATCCTAGGAGAGTCTAGCTTGGGACTTATTCAACCATATTATGAACCCTCGCAAAACTAAAACTCCTTTGGTAGCAATCGTTGGTAGAGCTAATGTTGGTAAATCAACTTTTTGGAACAAACTTAGTGAAACTTCCCAAGCCATCACCTCCGGAAAACCGCACACAACCCGCGATCGCAATTACGCGACCTGTCTTTGGCGTGGAAAAATAATAAATATTGTTGATACTGGTGGTATGGATTCAGAAATGGATACCACCATTGGTCAAGGTATTAGAAAACAAGCTGAACAAGCTATCAAACAAGCAAATTTGGTATTATTTTTAGTTGATTCTAAAACCGGTGTCATGCCTCAGGATCTAGAATTCGCAGAATTTGTTCGCAAAACCAATCCTCATTTCATATTAATAGCCAATAAAGCAGACAAAAGAGCTAACCTTGGTGAATCTATTAGCAAAGAGCTCTGGCAACTAAGGCTTGGAGATCCTCTTACAATGAGTGCAATCAGTGGCCGTGGAGTTGGGGATGTTTTAGATGAAGTTTACAAAAAACTAGAAGAAATTCACAAACCACCAACCGAACCCGAAACAAATGAAAGTTTAAAAATTGTTATCATGGGTCGTCCAAATGTTGGCAAGTCATCAATCATGAACGCCATCTTGGGTGAAGAACGCTCTATCGTTTCCCCAATTGCCCACACCACACGAGAACCACTAGACACAGAATTCACTTGGCAAGACAATCGCATTACTTTAGTTGATACGGCTGGAATGAGAAAACGCGCTAAAGTTACAGATCGCATTGAGCATGAAGCCATCGAACGCAATAGAGTAGCTCTCACCCGTGCTGACATCGCTCTATTAGTTATTGATGCAACCGAGGATCCTCGCAAACAAGACAAACATCTAGCCGGGCTCTTACAAGATGCTCGCAAAGGTTTAATTGTGGTAGTAAATAAATGGGATTTAGTCCCAGACAAATCCTCTAATACGTCGATGGAGTTTACAAGAAACATTAGAGAATCGTTGCCATTTTTAAATTGGGCTCCAGTTATCTTTGTTTCAGCCAAAGAACGTAAACACATCATCGAAATTTTAAAAACAGCATTTAAAGTTGAAGCCGAACGTCAAAGAATAATTTCTGATAACGCACTCAGTAAACTCTTAAAACAAATCATCGCTATTCAATCTCCTAAAGCAGCACAGGGCACAAAAGCTCCTTATGTGACAGAGGTAACCCAAACAGCAACCAAACCACCAACATTCGAAATGACAGTGCGTGGGAAAAAAATAACTTTACTTAAATCTTGGATCAGATTTTTCGAAAATCAACTTAGAAAAAAATTCGGTTTTGTCGGTACACCTATCCTTGTAAATGTAATTTACGATAAAACACCAATGGCTCCCTTAAAAGGACCTCAAAGACGTAAAAAACCAATTGGTCGCAAAGGATTTAGATATTAAAAAATAAATTCATTTACTAAATTAAAAAAAATTGAAGTTTAAACTCCGGTAGTTTATAGTATTAATTATGAAATTAATAATTGGTCTGGGTAATCCAGGAAAAGACTACGAACAAACGCGTCACAATGCCGGTTTTTGGACATTGGATCAAATAGCTAAAGGATTAAATTTAGAATGGCGTAATTCACGAGTAAGGAATGCTCTTTATACCAAAGGAGTTTTTAATGACATTGACATTTTACTCGCAAAGCCAACCACCTTTATGAATCTTAGTGGCAACGCCGCTTCGGCATTAGCTTCTTACTATAAAATAAAACCTACAGACATACTCATTGTTCATGATGATATGGATTTGCCTTGTGGAGCTTTCTCATTTAGCGAGGGCGGTAAAGCAGCAGGACATCATGGAGTAGAATCTGTTTATCAACATTTCCCCAATTCAAAAATTCAAAGATTACGGATTGGGATTGGTCGTTCAGAACATGCTGAGCCGGGTAAAATTTATGTTCTCAAAAAACCTCCCGCTTCCGAATTAAAAATTTTAAACAATACAATTGTCAAAGCGGCTATTGCTATCGAGGATTGGGTTACTAATGATATTCATATAGCTATGAACAATTGGAATCATAACAAAAAAACCGCTTAAAACTGCTTACGAAAAGGCGTATCTTGGGATTGGAGGGGCGCTCCCGAGAAGGCCATCCGCAAGCAGATGCAAACGGTTTTTTAACCTGCTCATGTCTTATCAAAAATCTGAGGTATTTGTCAAGCCCGAATGGAATCAATCAAGGCTAGGTTGGCTGGCTTGTGCATGGTTCGAAAAATTCGGCAGCGTAAGCCTAAAAAAATTACAAAATCATTTTAACAATGATAATGGTGATAAAGCTTTTCAAGCCAGTGAAACCGAATTAATAAAATGTGGAATTATACCAGCCAGCACCAAAGAATTTATCACCTGGCGAAAAAATATCAAACCCGAAAATTTAAAGAAAAACATTGATAATCATGGAATTGATTTTTTCCTACCTTGGGATAAACCATATCCCGCCATACTTCATCAAACATCTTCACCACCTGGTGCAATTTTTTGGAGAGGAGCGCCTCTGGACTCTAGACCTTGGATAGCAGTTGTTGGCACAAGACGCATGAGCACTTACGGCAAACGTGCAACAGAAAAAATAGTTACAGAACTAGCACAAATGGGCGCTGGTATAATCTCAGGACTTGCTCTTGGTATAGATGGACAAGCTCATAAAAGTTGCATTGACGCAAAAGGCAAAACCATAGCGGTTTTAGGTTGTGGTTTAGATGATGCAACCATATATCCAAGAGCTCATCAAAAACTCGCCGAACAAATACTACTTAATCAAGGAAGTCTAATAAGCGAATACCCACCACTAACTCCTTCACTCAAGCACCATTTTCCACTTCGCAATCGAATAATCGCTGGATTATCAAAAGCCGTAATCGTAATCGAAGCAGGCGAAAAATCAGGTTCAGTTTTAACTGCAAAAAATGCCTTGGATGAAAATCGAGAAGTATTCGCAGTACCAGGACCCATTACAAGCTCAACCAGCATCGGCTCTAACGATCTTATCAAACAAGGAGCCGGCGTATGCACAAGCGCTACAGATATCCTTAGCAATCAAAATTTCATACCCGCCAAAACCACCATCCAAACCAGAGAACCGACCATGGATGAAAAATGTATTTTAGACCTCTGCCGAACCAGTACCCACGTTGATGACATGGCTCGCCTGTTACAACTTTCACCAGCAATAGTTTCTTCAACCTGTCTTAACCTAGAGCTAATGAATGCACTCCAAGATACAGGGGGAGGAAACTATGAGATTACACCTACCGGCAGACAAATGCTTACAATGCCCCATAACTGATATTTTAGCCAAAAAATGCCCTACTCTACATTAATATATAACCTTACGCTTGCCCGATTAGTCAGTTTTTGATATCTTCCCTTCATTAACTATGAATTTAGTAATCGTTGAATCTCCAACCAAAGCCAAAACAATATCCAAATTTTTAGGCAAAGATTACCGTGTTGTCGCCAGCATGGGTCATTTGCGTGATCTACCTAAATCTAAATTAGGTGTTGATGTTGAACACAATTTTGAACCAATATACGTAATACCCGCTAGCCATAAAGCTAAAGTTAAAGAAATTAAAGATGCTGCCAAAAAGGCCAAGTCAATATACTTCGCAACTGATGAAGACCGCGAAGGTGAAGCCATATCTTGGCATTTAGCTCAAATCTTAGACCAAGATCCGGAAAAGCTACACCGTATTACTTTTCATGAGATTACCAAAGATGCTATTAATCACGCTTTAGCTAACCCACGCTCTTTGGATATGAAACTAGTTGATGCTCAACAAGCGCGTCGTATTTTAGATAGACTCGTAGGTTATCAACTATCCCCTTTCTTATGGCGCCATGTTAAGCGAGGTCTTTCGGCCGGTCGCGTACAATCAGTCGCAGTACGCTTAATTGTAGAACGCGAACGAATAATAAAAGCTTTTGTACCAGAAGAATACTGGAGTATAGAAGGTGAATTTTTATCTCCCGAAAAGCAAGAAATAAGTGCAAAACTACATAAACTTGATGGCAAGACCCTTGATAAAATGGCTATTAAAAATAAAGAACAAGCCGATCAATACTTAGAACAGTGCAAAAAAGAAAAGTGGCACATAGAAGCCGTAGAACAAAAAGAACGTAAAAAGGCTCCACCAGCTCCATTTACCACCTCCTCTTTACAGCAAGAAGCCAACAATCGCCTAGGTTTTAGTGCTAAACAAACCATGACCTTGGCACAAAAATTATACGAAGGTTTAGAAATTGGCACAAAAGATTCCGGAGGTTTGATAACCTACATGCGTACCGATAGTTTTAATCTGGCTGAAAAATTCTTAGAAGAAGCAAAAGAATATATTAAAAAAGATATCGGCCCAGAATATACTCTAGATAAACCCAGAACCTACAAAACTAAATCCAAAGGCGCACAAGAAGCTCATGAAGCCATTCGTCCAACCGATCCCGCGCTAACACCTGGGATGATCGAGCCCTATGTTGATAAAGGCTTACTTAAACTTTATACGCTTATCTGGCAACGCGCTTTGGCTACTCAAATGCCGGATGCTACTTTAAACAATACTCGAATTGATATTAACGGTGGTATTTTTACTTTCCGCGCAACCGGCCAGCAAGTTGTTAAAGAAGGTTATTTAAAACTCTATCCAGATCAAGAAAAAGACAAACTCTTACCAACCGTAAACGAAAAAGATGATTTAGAGTTAAAACAAACAAAAAGCGTTCAACACTTTACAGAGCCACCCGCAAGATTTTCCGATGCAACTTTAGTTAAAGTTCTAGAAGAAAATGGTATCGGCCGCCCAAGTACATACGCATCAACAATTTCCACCATAATTGACAGAGGCTATGTTGAACGTGATGACAAAAAAAGATTACAACCCACAGACATCGCCGGTAGCGTTATAGACATGCTAATTAAAAGATTCCCTGACATTGTTGATACGGAATTTACAGCACGCATGGAATCATCTCTTGACCACGTCGCTGAAGGTCACACAAATTGGCAACCATTATTGCAGGCTTTTTATGGGCCATTCCACATGCAACTAGAAACTCAAGAAGCAGAGATGGAAAAAGAAACTCAAAAAGAAGCCGAAGGACAAGTCTGTCCAGAATGTGGCAAGCCAATGCAAGTTAAAAGTGGTCGCTTTGGTAAGTTCCTAGCCTGTTCTGGTTATCCGGAATGCAAATCAACCAAACCATTAGAAGGTCAACCAGAACCACCAAAAGCTGAACCCACTGATGAAAAGTGTCCAACCTGTAATGCACCAATGCTTAAAAAAATAGGTCGCTTTGGACCTTTTCTAGCCTGTTCCAATTATCCGGAATGTAAAACCATTGTTAATATCGAAGTTCCTGCCTTAGATCAAAATGGTAATAAAATTAAATGTCCTAAATGTAAAGAAGGAGATATTTTAGAACGTAAATCTAAAAAAGGTAAACTCTTTTATTCCTGCAACCAATACCCCAAATGCGATCAAGCCTTTTGGGACAAACCCACCGGCGACCCCTGCCCTGAATGCAAATACCCAACCCTGGTACGCAAAGGTAAAACCATCTACTGCCCAGACAAAGAAAATTGCAAATATAAAACCACGATAGAACTAGACTAATTTAAAACGCGCAACAGCGCGTTTTAAATTTATTTCGAATCTGGTTTTTTGTATTTTTGATCCATCCAATCCATTAATTTTTTCTGACCCGCATTAAACATCTCCACCAAACCACTCCCCAAATCTGCTTTAAATAAATAATTTGGCAAAGCTGTAATAACTTTGACCACTCCCTTCGCAGTGCCTAAAAATTTATTACCAACCCATCCCACTGCAGCCATTCCACCCGTTGTGCCACGACCACCAACAGCACCAACATAGTTTTTCTTTTTACTCACAGTTGAATTTGGCATTGTATTAATATTCTGAACAGGCTGTTGGACAAACTGTTGATCTGGTTGCTGTGAACCATATACCTGCTCATACTGCTGTGTCTGTTGATTATACTGCTGTTCCTTTTGTTGTTCCTGTTGTGCATCAACTCTTTCAGGAGCATGCCTGTATGCTTCAGCGCCCGCAGCGACAGCCGCCCCTGCTGCAAAAACAGCCACATCCGGAGTTTTTGGCATACGCTTTAAAGCTTCAATTTTTAATTTTCTGACTTCATTCTCATTTGCAATAGACATGGACTCAATATCCCTAATTTGTTGTAGTATATTTTGCTTCTTTTCTACCAACTCCTTACTCGGCTCCTTACCAGCCAAACGATCCTTATGCATGGCTGCTTCTGTTAATCTTAATTTTTCATGTAACCCAAATAATTGAACTTCATATTCGGCAGCCTCATACTGCAAACCCTGAAATCTCCTTTGTTCATTATCAACCATATTAGACCATTCCTCTTTTGTAATCACACCACCTTCATACTCACTTCCCCATTCAAAAAATTGTAAATCCTTAATCTTATCACGCTTAACAACCAACTCTTTTTCCGCAATTTCAAAATCAGATAAATCTACTTTTTCTATTCTTAACGTTCCAGTTGGACCTGTTTCAGCTTCCGATACCCTTACCGTTCCTGTAGAACCGGTTTCCTGTTCTACTATTCTCATTGTTCCGGTTGGACCAGTTTCCACTGACGCCATCTTTAACGTACCTTTTGGACCCGTCTCTTGTGATGCAATCCTTACGGTTCCCGACGGCATGGATTCTTGAGTGGGTATTTTTAAAGTTTCAGTTTTTTTACTGACCTGATCCGCAATTTTTAAAGTTTCATTCCTGCCAACAGTTTGCTCCTCTATTTTCAATGTCCCGGTCGGTCTTGTTTCATTCACTTGAGGCTCTATTTTCAGTGTCTGAGTTTGTTTTAATACGGGTAACTCTAAAGTTCCTGTAGCGGTTGGTAAATTCTCTGGTGGCTCCACAACTTTTGCATCCCAACCTTTATCAGTTTCACTAGTATCAATCGCTCCCTTAGATTCCTTAGCTGCCATCTGCATTTTTTTATTTCTCTCCAATTGCGCTAATTGCTGCTCCAAACCAAAACGAGATCTCTCATCAGATATTCTGGTAACCATTTCTTTAGCAGAACCCAAGTCACCTTTATCTATCAACGCGTAGGCAACATCCCTATAAGCCAAAGACCTGCCATAATCACTATCAATTAAATCAGACATTTCCACCGCTCCCAGAATATCACCCTCCTTTAACCTATTCTTGACTCCACTAACCGATGGTCGCTCCAAAAGTTTTTCCGCATTTTTTTGACCAGCTTCTTTTTGTTGTTTTGTTTTTTCTTTTTGAGATGCTTCACCTGCCTTGGCATCAAAAACCTTCTCAATCTGCGTATCAAGATCTTGCCAATTACGCGCTTCAGCTTTTTGCGCCTCTTGTGTTTTTTGAACAATCTCAGCCTGTCGTACCTCTTGTTTGGCTTTAACATTCTCCAAAGTTTTAGACAATTGTTCATCAAAATCCGCACCCAAATCACCTTCAGGTTGAAAACTTTCTCTTAAAGTCCGCCTCACACCCGACTCTGGTTCAACTTCCACACCGCTTTCCGCTCCACTCGCTTCTGTAGCTGATTCCGACAACCTTAAAGACTCTCTAGCTTGAGATCTAACAGATCTGACTTCATCTAAATTAACAACATTTTTAACCTGTTCTCTCACTCCGGATTCTTTTAAATCAATAGCCGAATCTGTTGCTTTTACGACCTCAGCCACCTCCGGAACATTACTTGGTGACTCTGAAATCACAGATTCTCTGACACTTTTAGTCATTTCAACCACTTCACCCATAACCTGCTCAGGAGTTACATTTTTTTGCTCAACCTGAGCAATTTCTGATGATTTTATCACTTCAGTGGATGGAAGATTTTCGTTTTCTGATTGTTCGCTTATTGGCATAATAATTAGCCTTATTATAGCAGATTTTCCTGTGTTCACCCCTGTTGACAAAAACACCATTTTATGTTATATTACCTCGTTATCTGAGCAACCTGCTTAGAAACATTTTGGCATCATTTCGCCAAAATCCGTACTATTTCACAATTTTCGAGAATCACCCGCGCTAAAAACGCGGGCTCAACTTCCGAGACGGGCATTTGCCCAAGGAGAAAACCATGTCACATATCGCTAATCTCCCCCCCGCCATCCTCGTCAACTTCCACGTGT
>JAHJSR010000072.1 GCA_018830085.1 Patescibacteria group bacterium | reverse complement strand
TTTAATTCGATAATGCCAGACTGAATGAGGGACTTGAACAAGGAAGGGCGTTGGGAAACCTGGGTTTCCCGTTGGCGGAAAAATTAAAACCGATGGGTTTTAAAGAACCCGAGATTATCGAGGGTGATGTGAAATTCCCTCCTCGCCCACCATTCTTCGCCAAAGCTACTAATGGCACGCCATAAAATCCTCAACGAGGATTTTTGTAATGATTAAATTTTTATGTTGATTGGGTTATTTCCAAATCCAACCAGTTTTAATATACCAATTAGCAATGTCACCAAAGCGACCGGAAGGTTTTGTGATTTTCATTTCTTGAGGCACTCCCTTTACTCGTGTTGATATTGTATATCCATAGTAAGGTCGAACTAAAAATCCGGCAGGGAATTTATCCATGATTGCAGTTGAGAGTTTGGCTCTGGTTTCTATTAAAATTTCTGTAGAAGTTGTGGATTTGGTTTGATCAATTAATGTATCGATGTCTTTATCGGCCAATCCTGAGAAGTTAGTACCCCTGTCACCAGCCTGAGAGCTCCACCAAATAGGAAATAAGTCTTGGTCTGGATTTAGCAAAACATTAAAAAGTATGACTTGACCATCGCGATCACGACTAGCTTTACGTAAAACTTCTTGTGTATCTAATACTTCTATTTCGGTTTTAATACCTAAAAGTGACCATTGGCGCTTTAAAACTTCGGCAATATTTTTTAAATCAGGTTGATCTGGAGTAGTGATGGTTAAAACCAATTGCGTTGAAGATGGCGTTGAGATGGGTGATGTTGAGGAAGCTGAAGAATCACCTGTGCTTTTTTTGATACGTATATTGTCATTTTCAGGAATGATCCAGTTAGCGCCATCTAAAATTTTTCGTGCTGTATCTAGGTCGGTAATTGTACTTGAGGGAGATTCGATAAATGGATATGGAGTATCAGCAATACCGGCGTGACCACTAAGTGCGTCAACAATTTCTTGTCTATTGATCGCAAGGGTTAAAGCTTGTCGAATACGAGCGTCTTCTAGAGTTGCGTCTTTTACATTAAAAAATGCAATTGTTTGCTGTGGTATTTGTAGTGGAATGGAGTGCCAGCGTGCAGTTGATTTAAACTCTTCGGTTTCTAGTGGCGTTAAAAAAGCTAATCCATCAACTAAATCTGATTTCAATGCTTTTTTGGCCGAGGTAGTGTCTGGATAAAATTGGAAAGTCAGATTTTTTATATTTGGTTTTATACCATAGTAATTATCTGATAATTCCAGAGTATAAGATTTGATTTGACCATGATTATCATGAGTTATGGTTTTAACTTTATAAGGACCGGTGCCAATTGGCTTAAAGTTTATGTTTGATAATCTAACACTTGCGGCAGGGATATCTTGCCAAAGTTCGGCGGGCATTATACCGACCGTAAGTGCATAAATAAATGTGGAGTCAGCTCTGGATAAAGTGAATTGCACCGTGTGACTGTCAACGGCAGAAGCTGTTACACCACGGAAAAGTGGCGCGAGTAATGAGTTGCGGCTTTTGTCTTGAATTGCCTCAACAGTGAACAAGATATCGTCAGCGATTAGAGCGCGTCCATGGTGAAAGTACGCATCTTGGCGAAGTTTAATAGTAAGTGTTTTATTGTCTTCACTCCAAGAATAGCTTTCAGCTAAATCCGGAACTATTTCGAGGTTGTTAAATTTAAACAAGCCTGAATAAATCAAAGATACTAAGTCAGCATCAGTTGGGTTAGCTGGTGCATCTACTGGATTGATAGCAATGGGTTCTCCTATTAATGCCTCGGTATATGAGCCGCCAGCTGCGGGTACGGTTGCAAGGTGTTGTGATGCAAGTAATATGCCGGATACGGCTAAAAATATAAAACTAAAAAATAATATTAAATAAAGCAATCTTCTTTCTTTGAGATCTAATATTCTGCCGATGTATTTTAATTGACGCCAAGTAGGGATGCCGGTTGGACGAGTGACGGAAATTACTAATGAATGATCTTCAAAAGTATCTGATGCATGTTCATCAGATTGACTATTATTTGGTTTATGCCAAAAAAAGATCCTCCGGAGCTGCTTGCGCAGGCGCGAAAGATAGGTCATAGGCAATTAGGCCAAGAAGACATTTAAGATGGCTGTGATGAAAAACAGTATTGAGAGTCCGATAGAAGCGTAAAATAAGCCTTTTTCGATACCACGTTTGGTACGAAAAACTGTGTTTTCACCGCCAAAAGTAGCGCCCAATCCGGTTCCGCGTTGTTGAAATAGAATAGAAATAACCAATAGGATTGAAAGCACTATCTGGATGATAGGTAATATGAGTTGACGCATGGCAAGATGTTAATTGTTTGCAGGGGTTAAGTCAAGTGGTATTGGTTAAAATATGCCTTAACTGGGCTTTTTATTGTTTTTCTGCAATAAGCATGGTTTGTGTTATAATATGGTAAATTATGGAGGAACGTTTACCTTGGTATAAAAGATTTTGGGTTTGGATAGGACTATTATTTATTAGTCTTATTGTTTTGGGGTTTTTATTGTTTGCTAGGCAGACTTATATTTATTATCAGCAGATAAAAACTGGGCAAAATCCAGGGGTTTTTATGGAGGTTGGCAGTACGGACAAAAAGCAAGTATCTGAGTATGAAAAAAAGAAGGTTCAACAATTAAAAGAGCAGGCTAGAGGAAAGTATGATCAGCCTTATTTGGGTTCTGAAGATGCAGTGCATGAGGTTGTTGAATTTGTTGATTTTGGTTGTCCTTACTGTAAGCAAGCTTTAAAAGAATTACATACATTGGCGAATGTTAGATCGGACGTAAAAATAATTATAAGAGATTTTCCGATTAAGGAGCTGCACCCCAACGCTGAGGTTGCGGCACAAGCGGCGCTTTGTGTGTGGAATAATGACGGTCAAGAAAAATATTGGAAGTATCATGATTTGTTATTTGC
>JAHJSR010000071.1 GCA_018830085.1 Patescibacteria group bacterium | reverse complement strand
GCAGACATGTTTTTGCCATTCATTTGGCTTTATTGCATTACTTAAAACATTTAAGCTCAAAGTGGAACCAGAGCCGAAAGAACAATCACCATAAAAAGCCATATCATCAGCCGTACCTAAAATCGGTTCTTTTTGCCCAGTTGTTTTGTTGTAAGATCGAAATTGTAATCGTAGATTACCGTTAGCAGAGCTATCTGGGTTATTTGAATAATAAGAGAAAGTATAGTTACGATTTGGATACAAGACTACAGTTTGTTTAGCAACATCAGGATGAGTACAAACAGCATCCCGCTTGATTGTTAACCCACGATTGCCGTTAAAACTATCCTTCTGGAGTGCCGGCGCCAAATCAAACTCAGCACAACCTTGAGCACTCTGATCCAAAGCCCAACCTTCTAAATCTAAAATCGTTGTTTGATCATTTTGTATTCTATCAATAGTGTCCTCGAATGAACCATTTTGAATAAGATTCAAAGCCGAACTACCAATATCAACACTTAAAACTTTAGTACATCCTTCTTCGGTGCAAGGCTCTACATCTTGATCAGCATAAAGCCTAGGGCCTGCTGTTGCTGTACCAACCCACAAACCATCAGGTGTAGGATTGACCCCAAAAGTACTAGAAACATAACGATCTGTTGCATACCACATACAACCAATGTTATCAGCCGAACAATTACCACGATCTATAGTAAAGCGTAATGCAGAGAGTTGACCACCCGAATAATTATAAGTTCTACAGGAAGAAAATTGCTCATCGCAAGTTCTGGCATCAAAACGATAAACCGGTTTTTCGGCTAAACAGTAGCCATAGCCTTTATCACATTCGTTATTTTGATTTGTTCCTAAACAACTTGCTACATCTCCACATTCTTCGAGACGAGTGCCAATATCCGGAATCAAAGTATCTCCATATCCTCTAGTGCGACACATGTATTTGGGAGCCGCTAAAATCCAATTAGGATCTATGAGGTGACACCATGGATGATCTTTATCTAGCTCTCCCTGATCGTTACAGTTATAAAAGCCACGAATAACCTCTGCCAGGGTTACATATTTACCGCTCTTTTTTATGTTGAATGGTGAGTTGGCTGCCATTTCCCAACCGATTGGGATAATTCGAGCTAAACGTAATTTTTTAAGGTTACCGGCACAATAAGCACGAGTCGCGCAGCTCGGATCGGTGTTATTTTTGATATCACTCTCGGGGATAAGTTCCCACTCCGGATGTAAGCCTTGTGCCGAAGATTTATATGACGCGCCCTCAGAACCGACTCCGGATGCGCGACCGACTGTGAGCGCACCATCCGTTGTACCGACATTTAATGAAACCGCGAAAGCTTGATCCATGGCACAGTTCCAACGTGTACGTGGAGTTGTGCAAGTCATTAATTCGGTAATAAGATCTCGCTCATCAGCAGAACCATAATTTGGTGTAATATAATCTCCCAATGCTTTAGCAAATTCACGTCTCTCGTATAAGTCCTGAGCTTCACCGGCCGCATCTTGATTGGTTAGAACTTCATACTGAACAACCATGGCGTCGGGGGACTTGGTACTAGTTCCGCCTGGGCCACTCTCAGCAAAAATACGTTGTAAAATTCCAAAAACTAAAGTGTTAGCAAAAGTAGAAATAGCGGTGTACCAAATAGCCTCAATTCCGGCGGACCAATAAGCCTGCATCATGTAAGCCCTCTGTTCTTTTTCAGTATCCAAGAGCATACCAGTTGGCTCAGTGTTTTCTAAAGCTTTCTGTGCCATCATCGATGGATATTTAATCTTACCGCTAATGTGATCTATGATTGGACTCATGCCTTTGTTTTCCAAACGATTCAGTAAAGCAGCCTCTTTTTCGTTAATAGCATCCTGAATAACCATATTATTGACACTCAAACCTGCATGCAAATCATTACCAGTTGGAGTGAATTGAACCTTGTGCATCTGAATAGCGTCACCTGACTCAACCATGTCAGCGACAGCTCCAAAATTACGCACCATGTTAGAAATGGTACATTGACCAGGCCCAGGCTGACCCATTTCGCCAAGACCAATTGATAAACCAATTGCCAATGGATCTGGTTTATGACACAAGCTAAGACGTTGTCCAATATTTTCTTCGGTATAATCACCAACAAAAGTATCCATGGAATCAATTATGTGAGCAACCGCACCATCGGCCGTGTTTGCTAAATAATCACCCCATTGATCCGTATGAAAAAGTGGCACACCGCTCTCACCGCCCGTTAAAATCATTTCTGCCGCATCATGAGCGAATTTTTGAGTCACGTAATTTAATGCATTTAAAACACCTCCAACAAATGCCAGTTTGATACGCCATTCCCAACTCTGCATGATTTGCTCTTTTTGCCTGAGCCATTCAGCTCTGAGCGCCTCCGTCTGAGCCAAACCTAAGTGCTGAGACGCAACCCCTGTCAGGATCGGATCTGAAACGATATCACCAGCACCTGCAACCGCGTGTGTGTCATGAGCTATCAAAATATTTGTGAGT
>JAHJSR010000070.1 GCA_018830085.1 Patescibacteria group bacterium | reverse complement strand
TTGGCGTTTATTTCTATGAATAAAACTCCTTTAGCTTTATACATTATATGCGCAGGGCTTAGACCTCCGTCCGGTAAAAGAGCTACTTTGCAGGTGTAACCCTTGTCTAAAAGAATTTTTGTTCCATTAAAACCACCAACCTCTTCATCTCCTGTAAACATTAGGCCTATATTATGTGTGGATGCTAGTTCTTTCATTATTAGTAAATTGATTGCATTACCGGATTTCATGTCCAGCGCACCACGTCCATATAACCAATTATCTTTGATTTTTGGTTCAAATAAATCTTCTGGAGCATCAACAACATCCATGTGACCACACAAGAAGACGTCCGGGTTTTTTATTCCTTCTTTGGTTACAATTAAGTTGGGTATGCCGTTGGAGTCGATGTGTTGTATATTTATATCTGCGCCAGCTAAAAAGTTAGCAGCATAATCCATGCATTTTTTAATTTGGTCTGGGTACGCTTGCATTGATTTGATGCGAATCAGGTCAGATGTGATTTGAGTAAGTTGATTTATATCGGTCATATTCAGGTAAAAAGCATATCGTAATTATTTGTTTTAGTAAAGCCAATAAAATCACTGATCTATTGCCTTGTTTGGGGTTGTAAGTTATACTTTTCAACAATTAACTAACCCATAATAACTATATGGATAATACCAAGTCTGAATATTTTAAAGAGAAGCTACTGGCCGAGAAAGAGAGGATTTCCCAAGAACTAGATGACTTGGGATCAAAGGATAAAAATAAAATGGATGCCACATATCCAGAGTCGGGAAGTAATTCTGATGATGATAATGCGGCAGAGATATCTGAATACGCAGACATTATTTCAATAGAGGCTCGATTACAGTCTGAGTTGAAAGATGTGGAAAAAGCATTAGGTAGCATTGAAAAAGGCGAGTATGGAATTTGTAAATACTGCCATAAAGAAATAGATGATAAACGTTTGGAGGCAAGGCCCGCTTCGACGAGTTGCATAGCCTGTAAAAAAGTGTTAACTCAAGAGTTGTAGAAAAATAGATGAATCGGATTTAATCCGGTTCTTTTTTTACTCTTGTTTGTTGCGGGTCTTGGGATTATAGTTATGTTTATATGGATAGTAATAAAAAAATCAAGATGATCGCATTTGCTGGTTCTGTGATTTTGGATTTATTGATTTTGGATCTGTTTACAAAGTATGCGGTCAAAAATGGTTTAATCGCCAAGATTGATTTGTTGCCAAGATTTTTTGCGATTACACATCATGAAAATCATGGATTGATTGGTAATTTTCCATTACCTTATTGGGCAATAATTGTATTGGTTTTAGTGGCTTTGGTTTTCTTGTTTTTGGGAATGCGTCAAGCAGTACAAGAAGAAAGATATTTAGAGCTATTTGCTTTAGCGGTTGTTGCGGGTGGAGCATTGGGAAATTTTGTTGATAGATTGGTTAATGGTTATGTATTTGATTGGTTGATGTTTTTTAATACATCGATTATAAATATTGCAGACATATTTATAACATTGGGCATTATGGTATATGCTTGGTCTAGGTTTAAAATGTCACAAGAAAGTAGTCTAAGTGAGTAGTCCCTGTGGATTGTAAATGATTGGTTTACAAAAGATTTACTTTTTTATCTGTTATTTTAATAATTTTTTTTGTTTTGTAAATTAGCTTGAAGAAAAATAATAAATAATGAAATATATAAATAAGGTACGGTCCTCTGAGTAGTTGGAGGGCTTTTTATTTATTACATTATGACTTTAATATCCCCAATACCGACAGCTGCAATTTTAGGAATTGATGCACATTTAGTTGAAGTCGAGGCTGATATGTCATTTGGAACACCAGCATTTACCGTGGTTGGTTTACCTGACGCGGCTGTACAAGAAGCAAGAGAACGCGCACGAAGCGCAATGAAGAGTGCGGGATTTTATTTTTCTAGACCAAAAGTGACTGTGAATTTAGCGCCAGCAGATTTACGTAAGGTTGGATCTGGTTTTGATTTATCAATTGCGATTGCGATATTAACTAGAGGTGAAGAGATTTTACAACCAAAAGAAGGCTGGCCTGTAATGATAGGTGAATTGTCTTTGGATGGTAGGTTGCGTCCTATTCATGGCGCTTTGTCTGCAGCGATTTTATGTAAAAAAGTAAATATAAAAAACCTTATTTTGCCAAAAGAGAATGCTGTAGAAGCAACGTTAGTTGAAGGTGTGAGTATATTCGGAGCAGGGACGTTACGTGAAGTTGTTGATCATTTGCGCGGTAAAATATTAATAAAGCCAATAAAAGCAATGGATTTAAAACAATTAACAAATTTAAGTGAGTCGGTTGATTTTGCTGATATTAGAGGTCAAATGCAAGCAAAGCGTGCTTTGGAAATAGCGGCTGCTGGCGGGCACAATGTTTTATTGGTTGGTCCACCGGGTTCGGGTAAGACGATGTTGGCTAGGGCTTTTTCTGGTATTTTGCCATTGATGACAAGGGAAGAAGTCTTAGAAGTAACGCGTATTCATTCTGTGGCAGGTGTTTTGTCACGTGATGGTATCTGTACAGTTCGTCCATTTAGATCACCGCATCACACAGCGAGTGGCGCAGCTTTGGTTGGAGGGGGGACGATACCAAAACCAGGAGAAGTGTCTTTAGCTCACAGAGGGGTTTTGTTTTTAGATGAGTTTCCGGAGTTTAGTCGTCAGGTTTTAGAAAATTTGCGCCAACCTTTAGAGGATGGGGTTGTGTCGGTCTCTAGAGCGGCTGGATCTGTGAGTTTTCCGGCAAGATTTATTTTGATGGCATCAATGAACCCTTGTCCCTGTGGTTATGCGAACGATAAAGTTATAGCTTGTACGTGTGCACCTCATCAAGTTTTAAGGTATGGAAAAAAGATCAGCGGACCTTTATTGGATAGGATTGATTTAAAGGTTTTGGTTCCAAGAGTTCCGACAGATGACTTAACAAAACAAGAAGATGCTGAAAGTACACAGGATATTAGGGAAAGGGTTCAAAACGCAAGAGATAGACAAACAAAAAGATCAGGATTTGTAGGAGCTAAGACCAATTCAGAGTTAACTAGTGAAAAAATTCGTAAATATTTATCTCAAGATGAAAAAACGAGATTTTTAATGCGTAAAGCGGCAGAAAGATTTAATTTTTCAGCTAGGGCATATTTTAGAGTTTTGAAAGTAGCACAAACAATTGCGGATCTGGATTCATCTGAAGTTATTTTAGAAAAACATGTAGCGGAAGCGTTGCAGTATCGTCAACAAGAGGCTGAGTTAACGTATTGATACAAGAATGTGTTTGGACTTTGAAAATTTAAGAGGTTTGACTGCAAAAAAATGAGCACGTTATTAATTAGATTATTATTATATATATGTCATCATTTACAACATTTCGCGACATGGTCGTGTGGCAACAAAGTTTTAATTTTGCTAAAGGCGTACAATCACTTGTTAAGCGCTTGCCTCAAGAGGAACGTTATCAGATAGCTAATCAATTAATTAGAGCAGCGGTTTCGTTGCCTGCGCAGATTGCTCAGGGGCAGCGCAAGAGGGGAAGGAATGAATTTGTTAAACATCTTATGTACGCACAAGGTAATGCAGCAGAATGTGAAACTTATTTATTATTGTTAGAGGATTTAGTACCCGATGAAGCGGAGGAGGTTCATCGGTTACGTGAAACAAACACTATAATTCAAAAAATGCTGGGGGCTTTAACTTATGCGATAGAGCATCCTAAGCAAAAAAAGTCAGAAGTTCAATCTGAGGTTCAAGCTACTAAAGAACCTCAGGTAGTAGCTGTGGCGGCTTAGTTAAAAATATAACGCGTGCTCATTTTTTTGCAAGGTTAAGCTAAATAATTAATATTTTGTTGATTCAATGACACAATAGTGCATAAATGCATTGACAAGGATCATATGGCTTGTTAGCTTGTAATGCGCTAAGTCGAAATTGTGTTAAAAAAATAATTCGCTTAATAAACACATTTTTTAGTCATTTAGGTTGATTTATCGGATATTTTGGCTAGATTATGCGGTTTTCTGTAAGAGGTTTCTATTTCTACAACACCTTCACCAATACTTACAAGTATCGGAATATATATTTTTAGATTCATAAGAGCAATTAAAAAAGGATTGGAATATTTTTTCGTGCGCATTGTTTGGGAATCTGTAAAACCAGTTGGTGCCTTGCTGTTAAAAATTTTGATTATACCTATATATGGGTTTGCGGTTTTAAGTAAATTTAAATTTCAGAGATTGTCTCTACCAGCTAGGGGTTTTTTGTTATTCATTATAACTAATAAGTTTTTGTTTCATTCAGTATTGTTGCTCGCAGCTTTGGTGACCGTTTATTCGAGCGTACAGAGTAATCAAGTTTTAGCTCAAGAAATAGGTAAAAGAAGTTTACTTTATACGTTGATGACCAATGGTGAATCAGAGATTGTTCAGGATGGATTTTATATTGAAGATGTACAACCAAATGAAAAACTTTTAGGCGAAGGTACAATACAAGCTATACCGCATATTGATTTTGATTACAGCTTGGATGAGGATGGTGATTATTCTTTGGCTAGTAATTTGCCAAGTACTATAGTGTTGCGACCAATGACCGAGGAAGATGGAAAAGCTGAGGGGCCTGTAAAAACTAATCGTACTGGAGTGGAGACTTATGTGGTTAAGATGGGTGATACGCT
>JAHJSR010000069.1 GCA_018830085.1 Patescibacteria group bacterium | reverse complement strand
TTTTTTTATTTAGCTGCTTTTCGTATTTTTTAATTAAATATCTTAAATCAATAATATCTTTAGCGGAACGAACAAATGACAAGGCGATAAAATCTACATCATTTTTAACACCAAAAAAAGCATCCTTTTTATCTTTGTCGGACAAGGATGATGCACTAACATTTGTTTCTGGTAGATTGATACCTTTGTGTGGGAATAGCGTTCCACCGGTACCCACAACACAATGAACATCCCGACCATTTACTTTGGTCACAACCATGTCCATAAGGCCATCGTCGAGCAAGATTCTTTGACCTGCCAGCGCATCTTTATGAAGATTATTATATGTAACCGGTATTTTATTTTTAGCAGGTTTTGTACTGGTACTTAGTATGATTTCCTGTCCTGACTTAATATCAATCCCCTGCTTAGATATCTCACCAACGCGAATTTTTGGTCCTTGGAGATCCTGAAGTATACCTATTGATAAATCCTTCTTTAAGGCCTGGTTATGTATTTTGTCTAATAATTTTTTATGTTCAGGGTGGGTTCCATGTGAAAAATTAAGACGAGCAATGTTCATCCCGGCATCCATCAATTCTCCTAAAGTCTTTTCGGTTGAACATGCTGGACCTATTGTACAGACTATTTTTGTGCGCTTTTTTACTAGAGGCATAATGCTTGTATTTTATACTACAAACATAAAAATGCCTACTATGGCAATCTAATTGACTGTCTGTAATTTAATCTATTATTTATTTTTCTTTTTTTTACGTGCCCTTAACTCATCTAAAACTTTTTGGAAGGTTTGGACATCCTCGAAAGCCCTATAAACAGAAGCGAAACGAATATAAGCAACGTTATCAAAATTTCTCAGTCTATCCATAATGATTTCACCCATAGAAGAACTAGTGATTTCTTCGCCGCCTCTTTTTGCTATATCACTCTCAATACCATGAATAAGCGAACGAAAGGCATCTTCAGTGTAAGATCTTTTTTCCAATGATTTACGAACGCCGGCCGTCAATTTATCCCGATTATATGTTTCTCTTCTACCATCGCGTTTGATCACAGTTGTATCCAAAAGAGCAATTTCTTCGAGTGTAGAAAAGCGGTGATCACAAGCTTCGCACAACCTGCGTCTACGAATTGTAATACCATCACTCGATAATCGTGAATCAACAACTTTGGTATCTTTTTGATTGCAAACCGGACAGTGCATATCTTAACTAATATTTAACATGAAAATTAGAACATTGCAAAAAAGAAATGCCCGATAATTAAAAGTGTATTTTATTTTACAGCCAGTTTACATCATTTTTTTTCTGAACCACGCTGGGATATCTGCAGCCTCTTCTTCTGACCCTGATTCTTGTTTTTCATTAGGAACTCTTGGATGTGGAGCTTGAGCCGGTGACGCTTGTTGTACAGGCGCATATATCGGAGGCTGAACATGAGGTTGATGCAATGAAGGTTGCGGTTGCGGAGATCTCGGCTTTGTATCCTCTTGTTGTTCTTCTTGTTCTACTTGAGTAGTTCTTTGTACACTAAAATTATCAGGCCTGCTTGCAATGTTAGGACGAGGCTTTTGAAAATTCAATCTTTCTATTGATTCGTTTGCACCAGAGTAAACACCGCTCGCGACACCTGTTTTTACTTTAGGGGTTTGCCCACGTTCACTAAATCCTGTCGCCATAACCGTTACTTTAACCTCATCTTTTAGAGATTCATCGATAATTGCTCCAAAAATAATTCGTGCTTGAGGGTCTGTTGATTCTGTTATAACTTTTGCAGCTTCTGTGACTTCATACATTCCCAAATTACTGCCACCAGTAACCGTAAATAATATTCCTTTAGCGCCATCTATCGAAACTTCAAGTAAGGGCGATGCAATAGCAGCCTTTGCAGCATCAGTAGCACGATTTTCTCCATGACCTTTACCAATACCCATCAATGCTGAACCGCGGTTTTCCATTATGGATCTAGCGTCAGCGAAGTCAACGTTAATAAGACCAGGCACAGAAATAATGTCAGAGATTCCCTGAACGCCCTGTCTTAACACATCATCCACTGTATCAAATGCATCAAGCATTGATGTTTTTCTATCAATGATTTGTAGGATTCTATCATTAGGAATTGTGATTATAGTGTCTACATTCTCAATCAACTTTTCATAAGCACCATCAGCAATATTTTTTCTTTGATAACCTTCAAATTGAAATGGTCTTGTAACAACAGCTACTGTTAAGATGCCAATCTCTCTTGCAATCTCTGCAACTTTTGGAGCCGCACCAGATCCAGTTCCACCACCCAAACCACATGTAATAAAAACCATGTCCGCTCCTTTTAGGGCTTCACGAATATCATTTTGACTTTCTTCGGCCGCACGTGCACCAACATCAGGATCCATACCAGCTCCAAGGCCACGGGATATTGTTTGACCAAGTTGAACCTTTTTGGAAGCTAGCGATGAATGAAGAGCCTGAACATCGGTATTCATGACTATAAATTCAACACCCCTAATCTTAGCATTGATCATGCGATTAACTGCGGAACTTCCGGATCCGCCAATGCCAATAACTTTAATTTTGGCAAATGTCTCGATTTCTGGTTTAATTTCAGGCATACATTGAGTATAAAATTTGTACAAAAGCAATTGATTGAGCCAAAAACTTGCTCTTTAATAAAAAAAGCATAACCGCCGATACGTGGTTAGTCAAGCATTATTTGTAATTGTCAATACCAAGAAATAAAGACCGTGGAAGGTCTTTTTGATTTGCTTATATTTAAGCGATTATTTTTGATTTATAGGTATTTTCTAATATTGATCACTATGGCATGAAACTCTTAAAAATCCTTTTTACTGGATCTGTTACTTTGGAAAAAATATTACCCATACTCTTCATAGGCTTGGAATAAGCCTCTTTTCCATCCTCTTTTTCTTCCTCATAACCCCACATAACTAGACCCACTGCAGTGCTAAAAGCGGGATCTTGTACTAATTCTGGCATAGAGCTATCTAAATGAGATACACCCACTGTAGCTGGTAGATGAAAGACTCCACGTGCGATTTCCGCAATACCTGGTAGTTTAGCACCACCACCAGTTAAAATAATACCCGCAGGTAACATACCCGACCTATCTATCTTTTTTAATTCGGCTTCAACTTTTTCAAAAATTTCTTCAACTCTAGCTTCTAGAACTTCCGCAATAAAAGGCAATTGAACTTCCTCGCTAACTTCTGAGCCAAAATCCTTAAGATCAACGCTTTCACTGTCAGGATAAGCTTTGGGATTTGCATTGCCACGAGCACGTTTTAAACGCTCGGCGACTTCGAATGATGTGCGAAGAGTATAAACCAAATCTGAAGTTAAATGATCGGAGCCCACGGAAAATGTTGCCGCATGAACTAATTCATTATCTTCATAAACCGACATGCTTGTAGTGGCCGCACCTAAAGAAATCACACAAACACCAAGTTCTTTTTGGCGCTTATTGCAAACAGCTTCAGCCGCGGCGAGCGGAGAATAAACCAGCTCGGCTATATCTAATTTTGTCCTAAAAACAGCTTTTGTAAAATTTCGTAAGTGATTTGATAAACCTTGAATAATCTTTACTTCAGCCTCAAGCCTGATGCCCTGCATACCAACTGGATCTTTTATATGATCTTGGCTATCAACAGTAAAATACTTTGGTATGACATGTATAACTTCGTAATTTGGGGCTTGTGCGTAAGTTCTTGCTGCCTCTATCGCTCGCACCACATCTTCCCGTTTGATAGTTTGATCGGTTCGACTTACACCAACAATACCTTTGGCTTCTTGAACGGTAATCTGAGTTCCCCCGATCCCAACATAAACATCGTCAATAGGTAAGCCTATCATTCTTTCGGCTTGGTCCAGACAGGCTGAAACTGATGCGACAGCATCCTCAAAGGAGCTTATACTAGCCTTTGTTATGCCTTCGGATTTTGTCTCAGCTGCCCCAATTATAGAAATTTGAAATCCTTTTTCTGAGGACGGCAAAATCTGTCCTGCGACAATCCTAATTGCCGAAGAACCAATATCCAAACCTGCTATTAAACGACCTTTGCTCATAAACTCTTAAGTAAGTGAAGATACGGCCAAAATATGATTCCCGCTAGAACCAATGATGTTAGGGCCATAATTAGTACTGCTGCAGCTGCTAAGTCTTTAACCTGCTTTGCATAATCATGAATACGTGGCTTAACCATATCCACAAATCTCTCCACAATACTGTTTAACAATTCTAACACAAGCACGGCACCTATGACCAGTATTACAATGCTTCGCTCCCAACGCTCTAATGGCAACAGGAAAGTTAGGATACCCACAGCTAAAGCAGCGACAAGCTGTAGTCGAAAACTAAATTCGTTCCTAAAAGCTACCAGCAATCCCTGCCAAGCATGTCCAAAACTAGTACAAAGCTTTTTTCCTAATTTCATATTTTACTTAATATTTTCTCCTGAAGACTGAACATCTTTTTTTGATCAGAATCTTTGTAATGAGTAAACCCAGCAATATGCAGTATGCCATGTATCAGCACTCTTGTTAATTCTTCTTTATACGGGATATTCTGACTCTTTGCATTGATTTTAACAAAAACTGGTGAGATCATAATATCTCCTTCTAGTAGATTCTTATCTTTTTTATCTTGATAAGCAATAGAGAGTACGTCTGTAGCTCCTTTACCACCATGATATTGCTTATTAAGCTTAGCCATAGCTAATTGGTTTAAAAATGCGAGACCAAATATTCCGTTTTGTTTTTTTATTACTTGCATTGTTGTTTTAAAAATATGAGATAGCTCACCTTCTGAAAACTCGATCGGCACTCTACCGTGTATGACTAAATCTAGTTTCTGCATGATGATTATTGATTTTCTGTACTTGTGGCTTCCGGTGTAGCTGATTCTGACGAAGGAAACACTTCCGGCATCTGTTCGGCTTGAGATGACGTTGCCTGTTCGACAGAAATCGGCTGAGTTGACTCACCGACGGCATTGGCTGCGGGTTCAAATGGAAGCTGCCCCGTTCCAGCTGGTACGACTTTTTGATCAAGTCCTGATAAAACCAAGGAATTTAATATCATTGAATATAATGTACGGTAATTAATAAACGGCTGATCTTGCATATCATAAGTAAACACATAAATCACATCATCCCAAGGGATATACGTTGTAAGCAAATCTGGTCCAATTATACCCGAGTATCCTCCTTTGGATTTGTATAAAAGTAAACGTGATTTTTCGACTTCTGGAAAATTAGCTAAATACCAATCAATTACAGGCGTTTTTTCTTTGTTTTGTTTTATTGAGACTACAAAACGTTCTCCATGTCCGGTTACAACTGTGGCCGCTGATCCATCAGGTAGATCTAAAGTATACTGCCAGGCTTTTGGAATCATAAAACTCCACCCTAAACTAGCATCTACTGTCTTTAACAAGCCACTTTCAGCCAATTTTGCAGGAGCTCGACCGTTGGGATTATACAAATTAAAAACCTCATTACCATCTAAGAATCCATCCCCATCCGTATCAGGATTACGTGGATCGGCTGCAAAAATCGCTTCTTCTAAATCAGAGATGCCATCACTATCAGAATCCAACCCAGCTGGAGGAAGCGGCTCTTGTTCTGGTGGTGGAGGTGGTAAAGCTTGAGTGATCGCCATAACTTCGTTACCACCTTCGGACTCGCCAGAGTCGTTGCGGGAAATTATACGATAATAATAAGTAGAACTAGCTTGTACAGAGTTATCTTGAAACGTTGTGCTATTAGGAGGAAGATCCGTAATTCTTTGAAAAATAGTTTGACTTTCTGGTCTGCGCTCTATTCTGAAAGCAGCTTCATTATCCGAGGTGTCAGTCCATGTAATTGTGACGCTGCGCGGACTGGTTGATGTTGCTTGTAAATTACTTGGAGCACTTGGAGGAGGTATCACAACTACTGGCGGAGGTTCTACCGGCTCTGTAACAACAACTGGTTCAACTGGGGTTTTTGGCGCGAAAAGTACATCCTTATTTATGTAAACAAAATAACCACCAGCCAATAAAATCACCAAAAAAATAACTATACCTATTATGATTGGTAAGCTGCTCTTTTTTGCACTAGAATTTGTCGTATTGGGCTCTTCGCCTTTATTAACTTCTTGTAGCTTTGTTTTAAGTGCCGCGCCATAAAATTGATCCGGAATAACATGAATCTCGGATTTACCGGCACTAACTTTTTTTACCGGCTCAACATCAGTTGTTGAATTGTTTTGTTGCGGTTCTTCTGGCATACGGATTAAATTTGAATTATTTGGAATTTTCAACCATTAGGATAAATACATTTTGATAATCAATGGTCTCACTTCCATTAGTTGCATAACGAAAAGTATAAACCGTGTTACCCTTTAACAACCAAGCGGTGGTTTTGTCTTTAGAGTATACCACATCATAACCTGAAACATTTTTACCAACCTCAAAGTCTCCCCCTTTAGTTCCTGGGTATTTGGCAATTAACCACTCCAACAAAGGCTTGCTATCAGAGTATGGATCTGTGTTTACTGTAATTGATGCTGGTGTACCCGTTTCAATTATTACAGAGCCAGAGGTGCCAGGTTTTTTAGTCCAAGCGGCTGGCATCAAACTATTTAAAACTCCTATCGTGAGTGGCGCAATATATGATGAACTCTGAAGAGTCGTTCCTCTGCTGGCTGGATCATAGCCGTTACCCAACTCTGCCGCATCCTCATAACCATCACCGTCACTATCCACCATATTTGGGTCGGTCCCTAACAATAATTCCTCAGAGTTTGTTAATCCATCTTTATCTGTATCCAATCCAATAACCAAAGGCCCAAGTCCATTTTCCGGTGCAGTTAATGGTGGTGCAGTTGACCTTGTTTGCATTGAAACATCAGTCGCCTCGGCTTTATCATTTGCAGTTGTTGTAACCATACCTTGCATCATTGCATCTTCTGGACTCTGTTCCATGGCTTGCTGTTCCTTTTCTGCCTGCGCTTGCAATAATGTCATAGTCGCTTGAGATGCCGCTAAACCATCTTCGCTAGGAGCTGGAATCATATCTTTTTCTACAGCCTCATTTACTGGTTCTGCGGTTAAAGGAATACTCGTAGGCTGTGAATCAATAGCAATTGGCTGATCTGTTCCGGTTGCTGTTTCGAATGATTTATAAACGTACCATCCACCAATACCTAAACCTATAACGATAAGGGGTATGCCGATTCCCAAAACCACTCTCCAAGGAAATCCACCTGAAGGTGGTAATGGTTGAACAGGAGCCGAAGCTTGCGGTGGAGTGGTATTAGAAGAATGGTCCACATCTGCAAAAATATCCTCTGGCTCTTTTTTGCCACTAATGTTAATAGCTGACTCGCTATTTTCTACCTGCATTGGTGGCTGATTAGGAACCTCTGGTGTCTTTGGCTCTATTGGCAAATTATTTGGTACAGAATCAAACATATTTTTAGTATTGTTTAGGCTAGCAATTATCTTAGCGTTGAAGGTAGTGTTAATGGAATGAAATCGATTGTCGCTGAAGCATTCATGGGTATGGGAGGATTGTCATCTTGAGAACTAAAATCCGAAGGTGGGTCGTATAAATTTTCATTATTCTCGCTTGAGGTCGATTGATTATTTACAAATGGAATTTTTACGCCAGAATCACGCGCACGTAAAACCAAAACTACCGTTGTAATTATTATGAATGATGCAATTACTGCTGCAATAATCCAAATAAGAGTTTTTGACATAGTTACCAATTAGTTTGTGCGTAAAGTTTGAAATACTGATCAAGTTCATTTACGTCACCATCCACTCCATTTTCATAAACTGCCGGGATCGTAATTCCACTTAAAGCGCCATACGCATTCCATACAAATTTACAAATGGCATCATTGTTTGCCGGTGGAGCCAATGGAGTGAAGTAATTAAGCACCCCTAAACCCTGACCACCCGGTACAGTGCCTTGCGCAGTACAAGCATGCAAAGCGTAGCCCCAACTTTCCGGAATCCATTGATATCCCTCGTTAGCACCACCCTGATGAGCTGGCGTAAAGTCCAATCTACAATTAGCGCCAAACATATTCCAGCATGCTAGGCCAGCAACTCTTTGAGCTGGCTGCATCAGACCATAGTATTCAGTAGTTTCTGGTTGAAGATGCATGTTAGGAGTTATGGCCTTGGGGACAACATCAGTAACCTTTTCCCATTGATTACTAGCAATAACCGCACCATTAGGAGAGATGCTAGCGATATGCCAGAAAGGTTTTTCAAAATCACTTCTTGTTTGTGTTTTACTGGTATTTTCTATAACACGAAGCCCCTTATCAGTTGCAATATATACTTTTGTATGAGTTCGAGCCCAATACTCGCGCCATGATATTGGAGCAAATTTTTGTTTGGCCACTAAATCATTTATGTATGTATCAACATTTGATTCACAGGGCTGATTACTGCCATTAGAAGATCCACATTGCAGAGTCTTCATCATATTTACATAGGCTGGAGGAAGGTTTTGGTTGTTTAGCCAGCTGGTAAATTCTGTATTGTTAGGAACAACCGCTGTATAAACATTCTCTCCGGCTATTGGCTCATAGTCAGGACCTGAAAAATATATTTCGATGTTAGCATTTAGATCGGGTAATGACTCATTTAATTTAACGGGATCAGCATAGCGGAAGAAGGCGGTTGTCTGAGCACTATTTAAAGTCGTATTACATCTATCTAAAGCCATCAATGGGTCGTCACTTAGATTCCAATTCCACCCAGTTAGTATTTGATCTTTTGTAGGACAAGAACTGATTTTACAAAATTGTTGACATTGTATGGCATCCGGGGCTACACCGGTCCATTCTTTTATCAAACGCCAGGCACCACCGTCCCCATTAGTACAATTATCATAGCAAACATCAGCGCCAGCCATAGGACAATTGTTATTTGCGTCATTATTCCAGTCCCACTTCATACTTGGGCAAATTACCCCTGTATAAGGAGGTTGACCTAAATTTTGATAGTTCCCGTTATTAAACCAATTATAATCACGCATACAGGCATTATCTGCTAATGCATTAGTCGCGGTGCCTCTATCTTTGTATGAACAAAGGGTTTCATATCCAGCTGAATCGCCCGTCATATTTGGCGTTGAAAGCCATGGCACATAGCGCGCTTGATTGGAAGGCCAAATAACATGTGGTGTCCATTCTTTTTTCCAAGGCAACCATAGAGAAAGGTATTCTCGACATTCGCCCGGCGTTTTGGTTTTTAAACAATTTTGTAAATCAGACCAACCTAATTCATCTACCAGCGTTGGGCGGCCATAGGCGACATATCCCTCACCTTTGGCTGGTTTTGGATATATGTAAATCAAGCCCAATGCCTCTTGCCAAGGGAAGCTTTCTACAGAAAATTCATCTGTCTCATAAGACCAATAGCCACCATTTTTACCCTCATCAACTATACGATTAAAGTCACCCGTCATGTCACGCAAACAGCCATTCGCAGGACGGTTGGCCTTTATATCAGTACAAATATTATCATCATACTTATCAATTATTATCTTATATTTGTCACACTCACTACGTGTATTGAGACCGCTAAAAGTATATTCACCATCTAGACCAGTATCTGTTTGATCAACCACAATTCCACGATAAACCAGGCTTACCCTAGCTCCAGGAACAGCCTGTAGCCATATTCTGTCTAGTACATAACCATGAATTTCACCATTACCCGGCTCTTCGGAACAACGACCACAGCCTCCAGGTAGACAACCCTGAGTACAAACTGGCTTGTCATTAGGTTCACCATCCATGCCAAAACCATTCAACAAACCTTCTTTGTTTACACATTGCCAAAATGCTTGAGTCTCGGGCCAATCATTTTGTGGCCTCCAGAAAAGACGTACACCAAAAGGCGTACAATTTGGTATTCCGGTACAACTATTATTAACGATCTCTGAATCCATCAAACCACAATTATAATAAAGACGATTGAGAAGATTGTTTTTAGCATTGTCGGTTATTAGTCTTATGGGTTTCAGACCATGCTTTGAGCTTTCTGGTGAAATTCGGTAAGCACTGGCTTTGGTTGCGTCTTTTATAATAATTGATCGATTAAATACATCATTAATCGCATAATCATAACCTAATTGTTTACAAGTCACGGTCGTAGCATCTGCAAGTGTTAGACAATCCCCACCTCCACACTGAACCTGACAAGGCGGGTGCTCACAAAGGCCGCCGATATAAGGCTGTGCTTTGACGACCAAAGGATCTGCATTAATTGCTGATTCTAAAATATCTACCGGTGAAATATGATTGGTTGGGTTGGGTGGAGGCAAATTGACTGTGATATTTCCATCACACTGCTCACCTGTCTCCTTCTTTTGATTACCACAATAACCACCAGCTTTAGCTAAAATCTTGCATTGTTGACTACAGTCATTGCAGGTTGCCCCATATTGAGCCGAGCAAGTTGATTTACCATTATCCGCTCCGTTATCACACTCTTCGACATTCAAGTGCAAGTAACCATCTCCACAGGTGTTAAGCTGACAGGTTGGCAAGCAGGCTTTATCGTAACCATTACCGGTGCCCAAATCACATTCTTCATCCACTTCCTTGATTCCATTGCCACAGTACTGTGCTAATTTACAGGTGCTCCAATAATCCTCAAACTGACATTGATTAGCATTTTGTGGATTTGGATCCTGACAGCTACGAACATGCTCTGTTTGATAAGCGCGACAAACACCAGCCGAACCACCAGCAGTACATTCTGTATCATTATTACAACCTCTAAGTAGATTTAGCGGTAAACACGATTCTCCGGCGTTACATCCGGTATCCGTCGAACAAGACCTGTAATTATTTGGCGTGGGAAATTGACTTTCAAACATCATCAAACCGTCAACCATTTGGTATTGATTTGGCGCTAAACAAATTTTCGCTCCTGTGGCACAACGATTTAGAGTTAAATTTTCACAGGTTTGATATTTTATTGCAGAATGCAAAGCCCAAGCAGGCACACCATTTGTGCCACAATAAGTACCAGAACTATCACAATCAGAATCTTCATTACAAGGTAAATTTTTGTTTACACCATCACGACAAATAGCTTTGGCAGTTGTTAATATATTGCCATCACAAGATTCCGAACCGTTAACCTTACCATCACCGCAATATGGTGCGTGACCTGTGCATCCTAGATTACAAGTTTGGCCGTAAGCAACCTCTTTGCCAGTTCCTTGGTAGCATTCCTGAAGGTTGGAACACCAAGCTCCATTACCAAATGCCGGATCAGATCCACGATCGCAATCTTCACCCGGATTTAACTTGCCGTCACCGCAATATTTATCAATACCCTTACAAGTTGTATTACAATGACCATAAGTACCATTTAATACACCATCATCACAGACCTCCTGTAACTGACAGGCTTCTCCGGAGTCACAATCAGTGTTCAAACTACAAGACTTGCCACTTACAGAGCAGGTACCATCCACCCTACCATTTCCACATTCAACTTTTTGACGGCAAAGAGATAGATTAGGATCATCAACCCATTGTTTACAGTCTTGGCAAACTTGGAGTTTAAAGCCATCATTCGAGCCTTGATAATCACAATCCACTAATTTAGTTTCGCCGAGTTCGCAAAATTCTACCGCCGAACAAGTTTCACCTGACGGACAATCCGTATTAGCTTTACAACCATTGCCACTTCCTGAGCAAACCAAACCTTTAATTCCATCACCGCAAATAGCCGTTTCACCGTATATATCGTTATTGCAAATGTTTTTAAATGACCAACGATAACCAACCGGCTTACAAGAATTTGCGGGTGCCACGGCCGTACATGTTGGAGATGAAGGATTGATACAAGGCTTACAATCATCAATGGTTGTACAAAATCTTCCATTTGATAAAGGAGAATCCGTAACACATTGCCTTAATTCTGTGGGATATGAAGGAGTCCACCAATTTACAGTATCTTTTGTTATTGGATCAAAACTCATTGGCGCTACTTCAAAGTTTGCGGCAAGTTCAAAACGTTGGCCACCATCAAATGAACGATATTTATAAAATCTTGATGGCGCAAAAGGTTCTTGGGATGAATAAGTATCAAATTGTTGCGTAAGATCATCGTCAATATATGGACATTTGAATTCTCTGGCTACAGTATTCCAACAAGTGAGAGGATCATAGCCATCACGAGCTTCGCAGAAATAGGCGTCCGGGCAATCAGTATCAGTTAAGCAAGGCAAATCAGTTTGAACATCTTCTGATGAATGTTTACAAAATCCACAAGAGACAAAACGATTAACTGGATCTATAGGCATGGTGATACCAAGGTCGGCGGAAAGTTTTTCTGTCCATGATGGCCAAAGCGAATTTGTTTGCGAAGGTAAGAATGTTCCTTGAGCCATGGTTGGATATTTACCATTTGTTGCTTTGTACTGCTCTGCAGCGGCTGTAATTTCTTTAAAATCAACTAAACGTTGCATGTCATGACGCAATTTGTATTTAAGACTAGCACAACGCAAATCCGGATTATGAGTTAAACAATCCCAGTCAGAAACACAGAGAATTGACTGCTGTGTAATTGGATCAATATAAGCCTCTCCACCCTGGATGCCGGTTTGACCACCAAGGACACATACATTGGAATTATCAAAATCAAAGTTGATATTGAAGACCATGTTGTTTAATAATTGATCGAATATCTGTTGTGTTACGGCCGATGCATTTACATTATGAGATATAACTAAAATGTTTTGATATATATTTTGATCCAAACCTTGCGTATTTGGGAAAGCCACATATACAGTTCCACCATCCCTAACAGCCTCATAACCATCAATCTTTAATTGCTCAGGATTACCGATAAAACCTTGGACATGGTACCACTCAAGCGGGGTGTAATGATAAGGATTTTGGAACAAACGAATACCGATACCATCTCCCTTAAATGCTGGTGGATCCTCATAAGTAAAGAGATATTGACGCAAAATGCCCAATTCATCATCCGATGCACTTTTATCAATTAAATGTGGCGTTAAAATTGGTAATACTCCATTTTCATGATCACGACAGTACATTGTTTGAAAATTGAAATAAGGTCCTGTTGCAAGCAATGACGAATCTTCATGATCTTTAAAAACAGAGTAAGTGCCATTAGGGTTGATCGGGGGCCATGGATAGTCGCAAATAAAGACTGTTATGGGCATCGCTCCTTCTACATATGAACCTTGTGTCGTATTATTAGGATCTAGAGTGTCAGTAATAATCTTTAAAGAAGCAAAAAGCATGGCAGAACCATTTTTATTCAGTGAAGTGATTAAAGATAAACTTTCTGGTGAGGTTTTTATGGGATTATCATCAGTTCTTGCTAGCTCAGGATCATTTACAATCCACGGTTGCCATTCCCAAGCATATTCATTAGTTTGAGAAATTTCTTGAGCGCTACCATTATAAAGAGCTCTGGCTATAGCTTGAAAAAGGTGAGTTTCTTGGCTCTTTTTAAAGAATCCCGGACTTTCTTTATTGAGATCATCAACAACCACGCTATTAATACGACAAATATCAGCGCCAGTTGTAAACGACCAAGTAAAGCGCCAATTATTGGCCGGATTAGCCGGGTCATTGCCACTATCCGCAGATGTAACAACTCCACGATCCGTTTTTATACCGGATTTATTTTCCGTACGAGTATTATCATCAAGATTAGAATCGGCTGCAAATCTAACTATGTAACGGGTATTTGGATCAAGCGCGGTATTCAGGTGATAGATATATTGAGTAGTAGAAGTTCCAACAGAAGATAAACTTCCGGAAACCTGTTTAGTACACCAGATTGCTTGAGCGGGTTCACCTTTGAACCAGGTAACTACCTTATGCCAACCATAAACAATCCATTGCCAGACTGTCTGAGGAGGTTCCATGTTTGACGCTAATTCCTCGGATCCATCTGGACAAGCTGTGGTACCGGCTATCATTTCTTTGGCAATAATAAAATTACCAACCACGGACTGAGCATTCATAGGAGTTTTAAACTCCGCCTTTATTACCGTGTTCCTACAAATGCCACTTCCCTTGGGATACTGGCTATTTGGTAATAATTCTGGTCGTGGAGCACAGCAACCAAATTCATCCAAACCAGAGCCAGCGCCACACTCTGACTCTGAAGTAAAGCCACACCTGACTCCGTAATTGGCTACGCCTACCACTCCTTCATATCCTGATTGAACTTGAGTTTCACTAACATTATTAGCATCCAATGTACCCACACCAATTATTTGCGCTAATTGTTTGGGATCAAGTTTACCGTCGCCCGCACCAATTATTGTGCCAGTATTGGGGATATTTTCTTTAATTACTCTGTCAGTTGCCGCATTAACCTCACAAGCTTCACCATTTTCCAGTCTTCCATTACCGCAAAAACTTGGGCTTGGATAAGACCAAGATGCACCCTCATACAAACACGACGCACTACAGCCATCACCACCAGATGGATAACCATCATCACAATCTTCACCGTTATCTTTTTGATTATTACCACAGCAGTTAGGATCGGCTGAATTTTGACAAGCTAAAGTTCCTTTATTGATACATTTTGACGAATCGCACCATGATGGAACAGCGTCATTTATAGTTGGAGCTTCACAGGTCTCACCTGGTTCGAGGACTGCATTACCGCAAACTGATTGTATATTTGGTGAAGATCCGGTGTGCAAACAGTTGAGGCTGCAACCACCCGTTCCATTAAAATTACCCAAGTCACAATCTTCTCCTAAACCGATCGTGCCCTCACCACAAGTCGTTCCGACTACCGCTGACGCTCCAAGATTACGGCAGCCTGCTGTACATCCGTAAAACTCACGTATTTCGCAGACCCCACCTCCACTTGTGCATTGATCTATAGCTGCTTGGCTATTACAAGGAGAGCCTTCGATCGCGGTATAAGCTGAGTCTAAATCAAAACAACGCAACCCAGGATCACACATTTCACCAGCCGCATATTCGATAATGCCATTGCCACAAGTTCCACCTGGTACAGATTTCCATAGACAAGAAGCCGGATCACATACTCCCCAGCTGTTACCCTGTTTATCGCACTGCTCACCTGCACCGGATGCCGTTGGCATTAACACACAAGATTGACCGGCTTTTGTTGTATTTGTATTTGGATCACAGTAATTACCATCCGTGGTTTCTACAATACCATTTCCACATTGTGCCAAAGCTTTAAATATTCCATCCGAACCTAATGGCTTACAATCAGCAGAACAACCAGAAGGTAAATCACCATCCGCATCAATCTGACTTGGAGGAGAGAATACCCAAGAAGCTATATTTTGTGGTGATTGTGGGAATGTCCAAACAAAAGATTTATTGGTTTTTAATAATTGACCACCCGCAGAGCAAGCATCCGGCGGACCATAAACAGCCGAAGTGAACAATTCACTATCCCCAATTTTATCCTCTATAACCCTTTTCGGCATCACGCTCACGCGATCAGGTTCACAAACAGCATTATCAAGCTTTGTTCTAAAACTCCATTCATAAGGCTCTGCCATACGAACTCCATATTTTGATGCAATAGAATCAGCAGCCCCGCCACCAAACCAGACACGATAATATGTGGCTTGATTTAAAGATATTATTGGCAATATACGAACACGGCTATATTCTATTCCTTCAAAGCCAGCTATGTCTGTATCCTTATCAAGATAGACATCAATCGGAACTTCCTCTTGTTTTTCTAAAAGACAATTCTCATTTTCACATTTAAATAATTTAACGTTTTTATATCTGCCTTGAGGGTCTTTGGCTAATACTGAATTTGCAAATGGCGGAGTTGGATTATCAGACCAAAGCGAGGTGTTAAACTGTGCCCACAGACCAATATTCGCACAAGCCGTATCACAATCAGGGAACTTGGCCATTATTCTTGGCTCAATAAAACGAATATACAATTCCGCATCACCATCTTTACCTGAGATCAGCTCTTTTGCGTTTATAGCAACCGGTGGGTTTATAGCCTCTTGCATGCCAGATCTGATTTCTTGTTTATAAAAATCCGAAATGCTTGGATCTTCGAGCCATGCCTTATTGTTAGGATTGATTGTCCAATCCCAATTAAAATCCTTACCATTTAACAAATTACAAATTCCACCATCTTGTACAGGCATTGCAATAAATTGTTGCAATTCATCACCTTGTACGGTTGCTTTATCTGGAGCGATATACACACCTGCAACTTGGCATATGTCTGACTGAGGCTTGGTTTTAAACTGATAACAATAACCCAAATCAGCTTCAGGGCAATTGATGCGCTCTTGCATGTAATCACCATATTCCAAATCAGCGCTGTGCACATCCGTACTTACAAACACATAATAATAAGTATCTGGATCTAGATTTTGTTCTGGTGTAAAGGTTACATAGTCCATTGCGGTTCCTTGTGGAGTTACAATATGACTGTTGTTTATGTCTGTAATTGCAACATCTTCTAGATTTGTTGCCGCACAAGGATCTGCACCCGAGCCTGTGCATTTTTTAAGTTTAAATAATTCCTTTAAATTTAGCGGATTTTGAGGCGTTGACCAGGCTATGGGTAGATTAAACATTATTCCCATGGTTGGTTTTGGGTTTACACAAACAGCATCGCCACCTTGTTGCTGAATCCATGGTGAAGGAGAAGGTAATTGAAGTTGTTGACCACTAGTATCGCAATATTCAATTACCTCGGGAGCCTGAGGAATGACACCGGTAGAAAATTGCCAAGCGTAAGTTGCTGTAAACGACTGCTGAGCGCAGACACCCGATGTACAAGAACCATCAGGACAACAGGTTTCGCCTGATGAGCAAATAGAAGCATTAGTTGTACAGTTAGCAACCGTAAATTGAACTTTATTTGATTGCTGACCTTGGATATCCACAAAAACCGCACCCGTCTTAGCATTTTGCGGAACTGTGGCTTGGATTTCATTATTTAACCACGAATTTGTTGTTGCGATCGCATTTTCATAAAAAGTTACACTACTATTTGGTCCGGATCCACCAAAACCTTCACCGATTAACTTAATAACTGTTGTACCAGCAGGACCAGCGCTTGGTTGGATAGAGCAGATTCCCGGACCAGCAGCACCATCCGTGTAATTGAAGTCAGTGCGGTTTGAGTAAAGCTGATCCGCACGTTGGATTGCGATTTCAAAAGCTGCTGGTTTAGTTACTGATGCAGGAACATCAGGAACTTTAATAATAATTTGATTATCTTTCCACCATCCCACCTCACAACCATTTGGAAAAACCGAATCTCCGACATAGCCCTTATCAGGCTCAACTTTATCGTAAAAATAAACAATTCCCGGAGTGGAACCAAACCTTTGTCCTGTGATGGTTAAATATGAACCTCTAGGTCCGGATGCCGGCTCGACTAAAACAATTTCAGGCGCTGGCTGTGTTTGAGCAGGACTTTGTAACTGAAAAGGTACCTTATTTGATTCTGCTCCTGAATCATTTTTAACCCATGCGGGATAGGTTCCAGGGGTTGCAATAGGAATAGGGAAAATTATATTATCCATTGCCCAGGTTGTGTTTTGTGAAATTTCAGTATTACCAAAACCTACCAATCCTTTTTGAGCCCCAAAATTAGCTCCGATAAGAGTTGCGTTTATTCCCGGTTGCCCGGAAGTTGGATTGATCTGGCACAGACCCGGTAGCTCTTCATTTGTGAGTTGAAATGTAAAATTTGGCCCGTTCGAATCATCCGTCTGATCAGCTAAACCACTATTGGAATTTGTTAATTTAAGAGCACCACTGGCCGCGCCTGTAGGAACTTCAACTAAAACATAATGGGGGCTCCAAGTTGTTGCGCCAGCCGCTAAACAAGCCTGAGGCGCTTGAGCCGTAACTTCCGGTGGACCCAAAAAGGTTACGCTTCCGGTGTCACCAAAATTATCCCCCCAAATAGAAACATAAGTTCCCTCCTTACCACTCAATGGTTGAACATCTAAAATCACCGGCTGCTCAATACAAGAACCATTTAAACAAAGACCTGATGCGCATTGATTGTTTTGTGTACAAGTGCCACCGCCACAAGACAAACAATCAACACCACCACAATCAACACCGGTTTCATCTTCGTTTTGAGCGCTATCAAAACAATGCTGAGCTAATACGATTACATTAACAGAATCTTGACCCGTATTGCTATCCAAATCATTTGATTCAACTGTTATTGTATAATTTTGTTTTGGAACTAAACCTAAAGTATCCCAATAACCACTTGCCTCAAACTCCTTAGGCGAAGGGGAAACCGTTGGTCCTTCTGATGCAAAAACTATTCCACCCTCAGACCACTCCATACTAGAAATACCAGCATCATCACTTGCATGAGCTTTTACTTCAATCGCTGAGTCTATCGGAACGCTTTTACCATCATAAAGATTTAATATGTCAACCTGAGGTGCCTGCATATCAACACTGTCGCCAGCCGTAAAATTAAAAGTACAATCAGGATAAAATCCTCCGCAACGAATATCTTCATTGGCAGCTGACTTAAAATTAGACCCGACAGTTACCGTGTAGCTTGTATTAAAAGCAAAACATGTTTTTTGAGGATTGATCGGACATGGGTCAGCTGGAGTAAAAAAGACGCGTTTGGGATTTGATGGATCTATAATCCAATTACCATTTACCGCTGGTGAAATCTGCAACTCACCCAAGGAACCAGCGCTAACATCTTTATTAAAAAGTATGCGAACAATCAAATCTGCATTGGGTACGCTACCCTGTGGGCTGGATGCCGCAACTCTAAAAACATCTGTTGTACCGCCACCAAAGCCTCCACCACCAGATCCACCACCACCAGATCCACCTGTACCGCCACCTCCACCACCTGTTGCGTTTAGCAGTGAATTTATAACAAAAGTTGCTATTCCCCATGAAGTTATAATGATAACCAAACCAATAATAGCATTTCTTAAATATGCTTTAGCTTTATCTACTTTTGCTGAGTCTCCACCTGAAGTCATCCACAAAAATCCAGCGTATAGGATCAATACTAAAAATATTATTCCCAATAAGCCCAAAACCACATTGATAATACCTGCTGCAATGGTTCTGGGATCGGTGTCTGTTAATACCACCGTATTACCAACAGCATTTAATCCAGGATCAACCTGGGCTTGAACCGGAAGAGCAGAAAAACCACCAACAAAGAGGCTAAATATGACCGCTATGGCGGCAAAGAAATTACGTGAGATCATGGTTTCCAATATGGTGATTGCTCGCAATCAAGATTAGTATTTTGGCCATTGCAAATATTAGGTGATCCAGTTTTTGCAGTATCAGGCGGAGGTAATTCTGATTTCGCGGGATTAAAACAATTTTGATACACATTCATCAATTGATGATTAACATTTGGTGAATACAGATTAAGTGAATCCCAAACCGTTTGATTAGCGGTTGGAGCTTCGGAAGGTAAATATGGCCTATGTGATACACTGACACGCGATTTTTTTGGTTCTTGCCCTGATTGGACTTCTGTCCCTTGATCATTTAAATGCATGAATTTGGAAAAGAACCACCAGGTATTAGGATCGGTTTCTTGTGGACCTGTTGCTGTCATGCGAAAACTCTCGTTATTTATTGAATATCCTAATAAAGGTGTATCAAAAGTTATTTCAACATCTTTATCAAGCTCAACTTGGCCTTTTAGAATCTCTGGTTCAATAATTTGTATCACAGGCCCTTGCAGATAAGTTTCTGCGGTTGTACTAAAAATGAAATCCGGATGATAATCATCCGTTCCAGGACCTTGTGCATTACCATCATTATTACCGTCTAAAGAATTACCAGCCATATCAACCGCGCCATTAAAACCAAATGGACCAATCTCTGCGGCCTGAGGTGGAGTTGCGCTCAAATCAGCAGCTTTTACCGTTGTACGGATGGTGCTATCAGCCGGTAAACAATACATGGTCATTAAACAAGAATTTGTGCCACATTCGTCGGTTGTAATAAACTCAACAGTTTTGTATCCATTGGAGATTCGGTATTCACCAGGAATTATTTGAGATGAATTGTTGGATTCACTTGCCGTTGTTATGTTTGTGAAAGGATTATTGGAATTTGGATCATAAAAACCCGACACACTGATTGGCATCATCGGTTCGTTAAAATTAACTTGGACGACTATGTTGCGATAATGGGGTCCAGGAGTGTAAGGCATGCGGGATACAACACGAGGTGGTGAAGTATCAATTTCTGTTGAAACCTCGAAGTTCCAAACATAGTCCCCATCAAAATCACCAAGTAACAAAGGAGTTCCGGACGCATTTTTTATACCATCGGCACCGCCAGTCAAAATAACCTGATACCACACATTTGCTTGAGCATTGCCAAGCGGTTCATTAGGCTTTATTACCACAGTACGTCCATCAGCAGTGACTGTTGCGCGTGCTTGATTTGCTAGGAGATCTTGCGATGTATTATTTTGTGGATGAATTTTTATCAAGTCATCATTCAATTCTATGGCCGAAGAATTCGTAAGACTCCAATCTTTGATAAATGAGGCTGGGTCAATACGATCAACAAAAGTAATAACAATCGCCGTATTACGAGGAACCTCTTTTTGATTTGGTTCTGGGTAATGGTACTCAATAACCTTTGCATTTCCCAAACCACCAGTATTTCCCCATTGACCGAATCCACCAGGTTGAGTCCATTGGCTAATAAAATTGCCAAAACCGCCTTGCGCACCTATTAGTTGATCGATTATAAAATTAGTTAAAGCAAATGCGGATACAACTATCACCAAACCTATAATTGCATTACGGATTCTTGTAGTTGCTTTTTGAACTTGCTCCGGATTACCCCCAGCTGTCATGTACTGAAAGCCTGCGTACACAAGCATAACCAACAACAAGACACCAACAAAACCAAGAGCTATGTTAATAATTCTTCCGATGATGGTAAAGATATCAACATTTGGATTTACTCCTGCAGCTGTTGCCACAGCGTTAACATTTTCCTGAACCCCTGGTGCTGCTTGAGCTAAAACACTATGAAAGCCAAATAAAATTAACAAAAACGAAAACAAAAACGCAACAGATAAAATCACCTGTTTCTTACGTAGAACATTGACAGTTCTGTTTTGGCCTACCTCCTTGTGCATGGGATGTAAAAACCTCCAAAGCATGATCAATAATAATCACCTCGGTTTGGAAGTTATTATAGCACAATATCTAAGCCAGTGCGATTATTTTGTTAGCAACTTTTGTATCGACTCTTTAACAACATCGCCCGAGGCTCTTCCAGCAATAAGTTTCATGGCTACACCCATCACTTTACCCATATCTTGGACGCCAGTTGCGCCACTATCAGCAACTGCTTGTTCACAAATTTTTTGGATTTCTTCTGCGGGTAATGGTTTTGGAAGATAGCGTTCTAGGATTTCGGTCTCTTGAGTCTGTTTATCAACTAAATCTTGGCGATTATCAGCGATAAAATCTTTCATTGCATCATTACCTTGTTTGACCATTGTTTTGATGACGGCCATAGCCTCATCATCATTAAGCGGATGCCCTAAATCAATTTCCTTATTTTTAAAAGCAGCCCGGACTAACCTTAAAACGGAAAGCTCGGGCTCACTTTTTGATTTCATGGCACTGATAACATCCGCTGATATGCGTTCTGTTAAGCTCATGTATTTTTTTAACGGTTACCTTTTCTACGGTCATCTTTTAGTTGACCGGTTTTATATAAATATTCGTATTGGGATTTTTTTTCAACACGTCTTAAAGCACTACGGCGTTTTTTGTTGCGATTTTCAGCTGAGGTGCGAAAACGGTTCTTGCGAACTTCAAGAATGACCCCGCCTTGCTGTACACGTCTTGTAAAACGACGTAGCAGCGCATCAAATGTTTCACCCTTTTTTCGATTTACTTCTGCCATGGGTACCACTCCTTTCTTTGTAAGATTATTAACTCTGCACCCTTTAATCAGGATGCTTAAACAAAAAGATACTAAAAAAGACTAATATTGTCAAACCTTAGCCTTTTTTTCTTATAATTAAGCTTCTTGTTCCTTTTGGATCATCTTCTTTTGAAGAACTTGTACTATCTTACGCGCGTCAACTATTTCTTGAGTTCCGGCATCCATATCTCTGACTATTACAGTTCCATCTAAAACCTCTTTTTGACCAACAATCAGTGTCCATTTTACTCCCAAGCGATTCGCGATATCCATTTGAGCTTTAATGGAATTTTTAGCAAAATTTTCTGATGCAGACATGCCAGCTTCACGAAGCTCCTCAAAAATAGCCAAAGCTTTTTTACGACCACCCTCACCAAGCTGCGCAACAAATACATCAACTTTTTTAGGTTCGATATTTTGGCTCGAAGCTTTTAATCTACTAATAACTCTATCTACCCCTATGGCGAATCCAGCTGCCGGAGTCGGTCTACCACCAAGTAATTCCATTAAACCATCATAGCGACCACCGCCACCCAAAGCATTTTGAGATCCTTCCTCTTCCGTGGCTTCATAAAGTTCAAAAACAGTTTGTGTATAATAATCCAAGCCACGCACTAAAAAGGGATCTAGTTGATAGGGGACTCCCACTTCATCGAGATATTCCAATACACGCATAAAGTGATTTTTCGATGACTCATCTAACCAATCGACAATCTGAGGTGCTTCAACCTTCATTTCTGCCACCACAGGATCTTTTGAATCTAAAAGTCTAAGGGGATTTTTTAATAATCTTTTTTTATCCTCTTCTGAGAGTCTACTGCGTTTGGGACGAAAATAAGCAACCAAGGCATTGCGATAATTAAGACGACACTCAGGTGTTCCAATAGAATTGATTCTTACAGTTGATTCAATACCTAGATCTTTTAAGTAACGCCAAGCGATCAGCGCAAGCTGCGCATCAACAACCGCATCTTCTTCGCCTATAATCTCACAACCATATTGCCAAAATTGACGATAACGGCCAGATTGCGGACGGTCATGACGGAACATCTGTCCCCAGTACCACAGCTTTACGGGTTGAGGTAAGTTTAACATTCCATGATGGATGTAAGCACGACAAACTCCAGCCGTATTCTCCGGTCGAAGACTTACTTTGTCGCCACCAGGTGTCTCGAATGAGTACATCTCTTTTTCCACAACGTCTGTCTGTTTGCCAACTCCACGTACAAAAAGAGGAGTATCTTCTAAAACTGGAGTTTCGATACGGTCAAAACCATAAGCATCGCAAAGACCCTGCGCGGTCTCAAACATTTTTCGCCAGTATGGAAAATCTGCTGGTAAAATATCCCTCATACCACGCACTGGGGTAATTGGCTGAGGAGCTTTTTTAGCTGGAGCATCACTAGGTTTTTTTGCAGCTGAATTGGATTTTTTTAATGGCATAAATATTTTTTAAATTTTATTAGAATTCCCTGATCATTAATGACTGAAAATCTGTTATAAATTATAAGTAGGGTCGTTAAAAATCATCCAACGATCCAATGGCCAACCACGCAACCAGACCTTGCCAACGATAACTTTACTATCTATTGGACCAAAATATCGGGAGTCTAAACTTGAAGCGCGATTATCACCCAAAACATAATACTCATCTGCACCTAAAGTTTCGGTTGACGTTTGTGATGTATATACATCATCAAGATAGGAATGCTCATCCAAAATAATCCCATTAGGATAATCATCATTGTATATTTTAACTTGACCATTGGCTATTTCTACTGTTTCACCCGGAAGACCAACAATGCGTTTTATAAAATAATTTTTTGGATCATTTGGATAATGGAAAACCAAAATCTCTCCACGTTGAGGCTCCTGAAATCTATAACTAATTTCGTTGATTATAAGGTATTCATGATCAAAAAAATTAGGCTCCATTGATGCTCCCTTAACATAAAAAGGCTGAATCAAGAAATACCGCACCGGTATGATAATTGCTAATGAAATAGCCAAGACTTGAACCAACTCTATAAAAAACGAAAGCGCCACATTAGCTGACTGCTTGGTTAGTTCATCTTGATTGTTATTACGTGAAAATACCATAATTGTATTATTAATAATTGGCGCACTTGAGAAGGCGTATAAAGCCAATCTTAGCGTATTGCGGGCCTTTTGTCTATATTAGATTTATCGCTCAAATGACACGATTGTCTGCTTTAAAGCCTGCTTCACTTGGCTCTTAAACTCATGTATCCGTAATGCATCTTTGATCTGGATAACACAAAACAAAATTAGATAAGGAGAAGCTGATAAAAGAGCAATAGCAACGCCCGAATTAAATAATTTAGGACTTAGTGAAATTAAAGTTAAAATGAATACGCATGTAATTGCATATGCAAAATACTCAAGCCACCAAGTATTTCCATCTTTTGCCAATGGCCAACGAGAGAGTAGGCTGGGATCAATTTTTCCCATTGACACTAAACGAATAAAGTTAGACTTGGTTTTTATAAGATCTTTGGTTTTTAATACTATGGGTAGCAATAATAATGTCAAAGTAAAAAACAAAGCGGATAAATGATATGATCCGTAGTAGTAAAATATTTGAATCATCACGGCACTGCTAATCACTATAAAATACCAAGGCATGTTGCGTATGATCGCAGACCTTAGCTGCCAGGCAGAGTATCCTAGTTGATATTTATTTATATAATTTTTTATTTCTAATAATGATCCATAGATCAAAGGCAGTATTGCTTTTCCTAATCCAGGAAAAATAAATTCAAGAAAATAAGCTAATGGAGCAGCAATAAGCAGTGTTGCTAATAATAATTTCCATAGATACTGAAAATTAAATGCGTTAACAAAAGCTATCCTGTGAGCTAAAAATGGTGCATGTATACCAAAAATTTCTTGGTTAAGCTCCTGCAAAAATTCTAGGTCGTGATTGGAAACAAATTCTTGCTGTGTATTTATTATTGCAAAATGATTAAATTCTTTTTTATGTTGTAATATTATATTTAATTCATCATCCAAAGAATAACCTTTGTTGTTAGCATCTTCTTGATCTGATTCCAGCCAATGAGGTCTCTGCCCGCGTAAAAGAGCATGCTCCAACCAAGGGAAGAGAGTGCATTCTTGAGTCATCGAAATTCTTTGAACCGCTCTTAGAAGCTCTGCCGGAAGTTGCTTTTCTTTAACTACAACTAAACCATAACCAGCTTGTATTAGCTGTCGAATACGTGAGTAACGTGATGGTCGAACCATTAAAACATATTGCATTTCCACTGGCAGTTGATTAGGATCAGTAATTTGATCTAAATCATTAATAACAACAAAGTCAGGCTGCTTTAATTTACTAAAAAAATTTTGCAGTTTTATATCAGCAACTTTGGCAAAAATTCTTTTTAGCATGTTGTGATTATATCATGTTTATTAAGCATAAAAAAAATTTGCTTGTGTTATAGAAAGTGGTAAGCTGTTGTAATGCAAAAAATTACCATTCAAGACGCCGTTAAACTACCGAAAATCGATACAAAAGAAGCTGAGGAAATCTTAGCTTTTGTTATAAAAAAAGATAGAACTTTTATAAAATCTCATAAAGATGATTTGATTGATACTAGTGATTACAAAAAATTCCAAAGACTTACAATGAGACGACTAAAAAACGAACCCTTATCTTATATCATTGGATCACAACCTTTTTGTGGTTCTGATTTCAAGGTTAATCCCAATGTTCTAATCCCTCGTCCGGAAACTGAATATTTAGTTGAACTTATTTTAAAAAATATTAAAGATACAAAAGTAGGGGAAGGAGAAAAACAAAATTTGAACAAAAGTGGAAAAGAACTTGTGGTTGATATTGGAACCGGTTCTGGATGTATCGCCTGTTCGATAAGCAAAGCATTACCAGATACACAAGTTATTGCCAGTGATATTTCGGAAAAAGCACTTAGCGTCGTAAAATATAATAATAGGAAATTATCCACAGGTGTGAAAGTTATCCACAGCAATCTTCTAGATAAAAAATTAATAAATTTTATTAAAAAAGAAATTGATTCAACAAAAGATAATGTCCTAACCAGAATTACCATTGTCGCCAATTTACCATATCTCCCCTCTTCTGATGCCAAGACCATGCAAAAAGATGTTGTGGATTACGAACCCCATCTAGCATTGTTTGCCGGTACTGATGGATTAAAACTAATTAAAAAATTATTGTTACAAATTAAAAATTTAAAAAAGTTTACGAAGAATCAAAAAATCACCATCTGGTTTGAGGTAGATCCTCGGCAAATCGCTCCCCTATTAGAGTACGCCAAAAAAACTCATAATGGAGCAAAAATAAAAGTATATAAAGATTTATTTGGTAGAAAAAGGTTTGTAAGAATCGTGATCAATTGATACTTACTCTGTTACCTCGATATCCGCACCTAAAGACTTCATCTTGTCTAAGATTTTTTCATAACCTCGCTCGATATGATCTATGCCTGTGATATGAGATTCTCCATCAGCCATTAGAGCGGCTAGTAGATATGAGAAACCAGCGCGCAAGTCGGGTATGCATATATCAGCGGCCTTGAGTGGAGTTGGACCGGATACGATGCAGGAATGCATATAATTTTGGTGCTTATAACGACACTCTTTACTTCCAAGGCAATCTGAATGCAATTGAATATGCGCTCCCATTTGTTTTAAAGATTCAGTATAACCAAAACGATCTTCAAAAATAGTTTCGTGTACAATTGAAACTCCATTAGCTTGAGTTAAAAGCATAACAAAAGGTTGTTGCCAATCTGTCATAAAGCCAGGATGAACATCTGTTTCAATTACAACTGGTTTATAAGATTCTGCTGATCCAAAAAGTATACCGTCGGACTGAATCGTAAATGGTACTCCAACTTTACGTATGGCATTTAAAAAAGATAAAAGATCGTTTTGACGCGCGTTGCGGATAAAGACCGAACCACCGGTTAAAGCTGCTGCAATTCCAAATGAAGCGGCTTCTATACGATCAGGAATTACTTCATGAACAGCACCATTAAGTTTTTCTACACCCTCAATAACCCAAGTACGATTGGCTTCTAAATTAATTATTGCGCCCATTGCTTGCAATAGTTTTGCTGTATCCATTATCTCTGGTTCTATGGCCGCATTAGCTATTGTGGTTGTACCTTTAGCTAACACTGCAGCTAGCATTAAATTTTCTGTGGCTCCCACGGATGGAAAACGCAACTCAATCATAGTCGCCTTTAACTCCTTTGCGCGGATCGTATAATAGCCATCTTCGCAAGTAACTTCCGCTCCCATTTTTTCTAGACCCTGCATGTGTATATCGATTGGACGAGGTCCTATTTTACAACCACCAAGCATGGGAATACGCGCTTCGCCAAAGCGATGCAATAATGGACCTATAAGAAGAATTGGTATGCGATTTTTGCGACTAAAAGCGGCAGATACTTTAGACGTATTCAGACTGGCAGCAGAAATTGTGTAATCCTGATCATTTTTCTCTATCTTAACTCCCAAGCCCTCTAAAAGTTCGGCCGTAGCTTCAACATCGCCAATCTGTGGAATATTTTTTAATGTTACAGGGTCGGATGTTAAAAGACAGGCGACCATTTGTTTGGTTGCCGCATTTTTAGCTCCACTGACAGAAATCTCACCATTAAGAGGATTGCCACCTCTGACTATATAAGAACGTCCTTGGCTATTGTTTTTAGGAGTTGTTTTCATAATATTTGATATTGTCATTAACGCAGCTATTCGTCCAAAGATGACACTTTTTCTATTGGCTGATACTTTTCCAGAGTCGCGAACTCTACCCAAGTATTACCACGACTTAATGATATATCATTGTCATCAGGTGTTAATATTTCAAAGAAATTACTCGATTGTCGCTTCCATTTGCCCTCTTGTGCATATCCATTTTGATAAACCCAGGCTTTACCTTCACCAGTGGTACGAACAAAAAGACGACCATAGTCATCCAATACTCTTTGTTCGGACTCAAGTACTACTATATTTTTTGATGTAACAAACGATCCATCAAGATCCTTTTGGATAGTACCTCCAAGATAACGCTGATATAGACCCGTTCGTTCATCAAATACCCACTTTACTTTATAAGAACCATCGTAAGGTATTTGCACTTCTCTTACATCTCCAAATTCGTTTGATTCCGGATCATCAAAAGACCAAGCAGTAAATTTTCTTGCCATCCATTTTTTATCTTGCTCAGCTTCATTTAGATTATCAGAATTTGTGTAGGCGTTGTGTGGAGCATAACGGTTGGAAGCCCTCCAAAAATAACTTTCCCCTGCCATTTCATCTAAATTGTAAAAATTTGATAGACCTCCGATTCGATTTAAAGCTTCTGGACTACCACCAACATGTACATACATGGCATTTAAAGCCTGAGCAATCTCAACAAAATAAGGTCGTGCACTACGCACTGGTCCGATTTTTTCGACAGTCGTAGTGGCATCAAATACAACCAACATTCTCGTTATCCCACCTTCAACAGGTGCTTCAAATACAACACTAGCTTTTGATACACCGGAAAGAGGTCTGGCATCAACATGATTTTCTATCATGACCGCACGTGGTATTAATGAAGCTTCTTCTTCAGATACACGAAAACCATCAAGCTGACGATCATAAAGACCATCCCATTCGTGCTCTTGTATTTGTGTTGTGGTGGTAGCGTTTTGATCTGGTTCGGGATCATCTCCCCTGGTTATAGCATAATGAAAAAGGCCGTAGCTAATAGCAACAATTATAATAACTGCCACTGATAGATACGGCCAATATCTCTTAAGTAATAACTCAGGAGATATTTTACTTTCTCGATTTTTGAATTTTCCCTCCATGATTTTTTTAGGCTGGTTTTTCTGTCTTGCCTGCTTCGGCTTCACCTTCTTTGCCTTCTTCTTCACCCTTCTTTTCATCCGCTTCCGAGGTTACGGCTGCGACATCACCAATATTTGCTTCTTCTAGTTTCTTTTGATCTTCTTCGGATAATGGTGCATCAACCGAAACTATAAGTTCTTCTGGATCGAGAGTTATCTTAACGCCTTCTGGTAAGACTAAATTACCGGCGGTGATACGATCTTCGTAAGTTTCCAATTTAGATAAGTCAACTTCGATGCTTTTCGGTAGTTTGTCAGGCAAGCACTCAACCTCAATTTCTTCATAAGGTTTGTTAAGTGTACCACCCATTTTCATGGCTTTTGATTCACCGATAAATTCAAGAGGAACATCTAAAGTCATGGCTTGATCCATTCTTATTTGTATTAAATCAACGTGTATTGGGTCCATGCTTACAGGATTTACTTGGACTTCTTGAAAAAGAGCCTTTACAGGAGCTCCTCCGTCGATAATTAAATCAAACAAGGACGAATATTTAACATCCTTAAAAAGATGTAAAAAATCGCTTTTACTGATTAAAATAGGTCTGGATTCAGATCCACCACCATAGACTACTGCTTTTAGGTCTGTATCAGTTAACGCGCTATTTTCCGCTGGGTTGCGCTTTTTTACGTTTAATATCAACGACATACTCTCTTCGAAATTAGCAATTAATTTTAGAAATTAGCAATATAATATATATGCTGTTTAGTAGGCTGATGTTATGCGAGTTTACCGGAAATGTCAAGCAATCTGCTGCATAAGTCACGGCTTTGCTCAAAAATGAGTTTGTGCACTTCTATACACTCCTCTGCACTCACAACCTGGAATTGTTGCAATCTATATGCATCATCATTAATCGCATCTGTTACCAACCCCAAGGAACTCATGCCCCCAGTCGCTTCGATTTCATATGCAAAAAGGCCATGTTTACAGGTGCGACAAGTTGAATGATAAAGTTTAACTCGTGCATCTTGTTTAATAAGCTTAATATCTGATGCTGAATACAAAGAATGGCACATTGGGCAGTGTGTCATTAGTGGCTGAATTGGTGATGGTTGCATTGACATAGATTATCGCAAGCGAGGTGGCTGGTCAATGAACTTTTGGTGGAAGAAATGAAAATTGGTCCTCGTGTGAAGCGTGAACAACGATACTCTGAACCAAGCCAATCGCAAAAAAACCAGCCACCAAACTAGAAGCTGCTGCAGATGCAAATGGTAAGGGAATTCCAGTAACAGGCATTACTCCCATGTTCATACCTGCGTTTACCAAAACATGCATACCGAACATACCCACTATGGCTACACAGTAAACAGCGGCAAACACATCTTTTGATTTATAACCTATCCAAATTACACGAACTAACAAAGTCCCAAAAAGTGTAAGTACTAGGGCGATACCAACAAAACCCAACTCTTCGCCCATAACAGCAAACATAAAGTCAGTTGAGGCCTCAGGTAAAAAACGTAAGCGAGATTGACTCCCCTCGCCCACACCCTTACCAAACCAACCGCCTGAACCGATGGCCGTTTGAGCTTGTATAACATTATATCCAGCGCCCAGCGGATCTGCCTGTGGATTTAAGAATGATGTTATACGATCTTTTTGATAAGGTTGCAGACCAAAACTCCAAAGTAGTATGGCAGACAATGTAGCAATGCTGATTAAAAAAAACCAAGCCCGAGGCCTAAGGCCGGCGAATGCAATAGCTACAGCCCACATTACAACTATAACCATGGCCGACCCAAAGTCAGGCTGTAGGAGAATCAAACCGACATAGGCCAACATTGCAAAGGTACTACCAAAAAAAGTTATCCAGTTTAAACGTTTGTGTATATGTCTAGCAAAATAAGAAGCTAAAAATATCGCGAAGATGATTTTGGCAATCTCAACCGGCTGAATTGTAATACTGCCTATTTCAAACCATCCTCTTGTACCTCTAATTGTAACTCCAAATATCAATACCGAAGTTAGCATCAGTAAACCAAAAACATAAATTACAGTTCCCAGTATTTTTATTTGTCTAAAATCAATAATTGAAAGAGTGATCAGACCCGCAAAGCCAATAATCAGTGCGATGATTTGTTTACGAAATTGTATTAATGAGACTGTTTCATATGATGCGCCTATACCATATATCATCAAAAGTCCAATTGCGGTTAATGTAAAAACAGATCCTAAAAGGATCCAGTCTGTACGAGCAAGTCGATCTAGCCAAACTTTTTGCATGCACTTAGATTGGCATAAGTGAAACCGAAAGTCTACAACCTATCAGTGGGAAGAAATGAATTCGGATCCAGAAGGTTGATAATTGGAGTTACTTCAGTTTTGTTAACACTGGGTAGCTGATCATACCAATATAATTCAACCGGTCGGCTTTCACCTGGTTTAAGATCGCGAACGTTAATTTTATTTACCGCAACAACCGTATTCCCTCTTAAAAGTTTTACCACATAATCAATGGACCAATAGCCATAAGCTCCTTGATTTTGAATAACAAAACTAGTTTTTGGAGCTAGCTTGCCATTAAGAGTTGTGCCTTGATCATAAAGTACGTTTTGAACGGTAACTCCACCAAAACGGCGATTAATAAATTCACTGTAGTTTCCACCAACATCACTAGGTTCTACACGATGCCACCGAATATTATCTACTTGCAATTGCGCGGATCTCGCACCTGCTTTTGTTGGCTTAAAACCCAATTCCGTTAAAGTTACAAGCGAATCAGGCATAACAAATCCTTGCCTGGAAGGCGTCTGCTCTCCTGAAACATTAAAGCTATAAGAAAATTCAGCCCACCAATCTTTATTTGGATTTTGAACATCCACCATTATATCTTGCCTATCTTCGGTGGCAGTAAAAACCAAGACCTGAGAAGTGCCTACATTTTCTGGTCTGTCTTGTTGCAATCTATCTAGAATTTGTTGATTGGCAGCAATCTCTTGTGTGATACGAGATTCTCTTGGGTATGAGATGGCATAAGCGTCCAGCAAACCCCAACCAACATATACCCAAATCAGACCATTTAAAACATAAAGGGTCATGCGTGACCAGTAATGTATCTTTACTTCGTTGCGAACCCACCAGCCAGCAGCTTTGAGCTCACCTTCCGTAAAACCTCGGCCTACATAATTATTTTCCGGCATATTAAAATCATTATAACATGTCCTAACCGCTTAGTCTTAATTAAATAAATTCTAAACAAGAAAAATTAGAAAATTTTTGTTGCACTAATAAATTCTTCATCAATAAAATCCAATTGCCAGACGCTGGCCATGGGCATATCAACTTTATGTATTGAGATCCAGGGTAGTTTTTGTAATTTAATTAACGCGGAAGCCATGGGTTCACGATGTGAGCAGATAATAATATTTTCATCACATGACCTTATAGCGTCTTGGATTGTGGCGATTACTCTTTTTGAGAGATCCTCCAAAGATTCCATGCCGTTGGTATTCATCTCTTGGTCATAGTAACCAGATTTTTCTTGAAACTCTGTAAGCGGGCGACCCGCCCAATCCCCCATGTCCCACTCCTTGAGTCGATCATCGATTATAATTTTCGTGTTCAGATTTTGCGATAAAATTACAGCAGTTTCTTGAGTACGCTGTAATGGAGATGCAATTATTTTACAAAAAATGCTGTCCATTTCATTTAAACTTTTAGCAAGATTATAAATCTGATTTTTTCCTTCTGCTGAAAGCGGAAAACCATCCAAGGTTCCATAATTAATATTCGAGGGATTTTCGACTTTACCATGGCGTATCAGAAAAACTTTTTGCATATCAATATATTATAGACTTGAATCTATGAAATATAAAGATGATTAGATTTTTACTATGGTAGCATTGACAAAAATAATAAAGTTTAATATTCTTTTAATTATCGGGAATGCTTTTGAGATGGTTGCCGTCGTATGTCAGCCGGGACCGAGCCTGACAAGCTACATCTCAACAAGCAAATAGCGCTCCGGAATAGCCGGACCAATCGCAGTGCTAAGCCGGTCTAGTGCCGCCCACTCGGTTGCGGATTCATGGGGTGACTATGCCTCAATAACACCACTAACCGTGGATTCGCACTCTCTTCGCTTCGTCGTGATCTTCCACGGCGATTTTTTCTATATAAAAATTGCTTATTTTGTATTAATTGAATCCATAAGTTAAAATCGAATCAGGTCCCTGACGTGGTTAATCGAGCAACTTCTTCCGAGAAAATAAGCCTACGTAAACAGATTGGGAGATAACAAAAAGCAAACTTCAAAACCGTGATCAAACCTCCAAGTCAGCATCCAAACAGCGCGCTAATGAGTAACTCTTTCCGAGACGAACAATGCCCAAACCAACCCCTCGGAAAGCAATAACGAACATTCAATGGATGCAAATAGCATTAAGCACCTCGGAACATGTGATTGTGTTTGAGGTCAACAGAATCACATAGCAGTACACACAGCCGGGGCATGTGAGATGGGTCAAAGAAATCACGCTTGATGCACAACTCAGCCTCAGCTAACTAAAAGCCAGACACTTGTGACGAGGTCTTGCCCTCGTCCTTTGCCCAAAGGCGAAAAAAGGAAGGCTGAAGACGGACATTCCCTCGCTGTGGCCGCTCACTCCGATGCCGGTCTGTGGCTGGCATTATTTTTAAAGATTATATGAAAAAAATTCTAGACATACATACAAACGAACAAAAAGATTTTGAATGCTTACCACAAGCCTTGTTTTCAGTTTTCAATTATTATCAACTCAATATTAGTCTTGATGAGATAATAGAAACAATTTCACACAAAGATAGTACAAAATTGCATGATTGGTTTTATGAAGCCGGAATACTTGGTTTAAAACACGGCCTAATGGCTACGATTAAATCGATGACTTCATACCTGTTTGATCCGTCTTGGACAAGATTAGATCAACCGGACTTAAAAGAAAAGTTAAAGTTGGAAGCTGATTATTTAATTGAGTTAGAAAAATTAATCCAGCAAGAACCGGATCAAAAAATTTGCCTATATTACAATAAAGCTTGGGTAAAAAATTATAAAAATGGTGCTTTAAAAGCTGTTGAATTCTTAAATGAAGGCGGTATTATTGACCAATCCCCTATATCAAAAGAGTATTTTGTGAAATGCATCAATGATGACAAACCCGTAATTTTTAATCACTACCCTGCAATTTTGCATAATATAGAGAGAGCGTACGACTGCAAACCTAATGATGTAAAAGGATTCCAATGGGGTCATGTAGCGATAGTTATTGGTTATAATGATAAAAATCAATTTTACATCTCCGACCCATCGGGCATGTACTACAAAAAATCAAACGAGTATTGGATTGATGCGGATTTACTTATTGAGAGTATCCTGAGATATAACGGTGAAATATTGTTTTTTAATAAAAAATATAAAGAGCTACTCAGCACCTATTTTTAGGGAAAAGAGTGCAGCGTGTAGTCTTTTATTAGATTGTTGACCGTTGTTTTTTTTATTCACTAAACCCAATTGAAAAGGTAAATCCGTTATTCTATCCATTCCCAAAGGCTCCGACATGTAGCCAAAGCTCATGGGTATCATGTTTGGAATAATAACCTTAATCACGACAATATCTTCCAGAGACGTATTTGTGCATGTCTTCCTCCTAGATTTTTTATAGAGCCGATTTTTGGTTCTGTCAAGGCATGGGGCTTGACATTTGCTCTTGATATAAGCGAGTTTTTTTGGTAATATTTGTTCGTTATTATGCCAAAAACTACTAATGAAAAAGAGCCAAAAAAGGCTAAAAAGGGTGCTTACGGCGCAGAACAAATTGCTGTTCTAGAAGGTTTGGAGCCGGTACGGAAAAGACCAGGCATGTACATCGGCTCAACAGGACCAGAAGGTTTGCATCATTTAATTTGGGAAGTGGTAGACAACTCTTTTGATGAAGTGATGGGTGGCCATGCTGATTTGGTTACCATTATTTTAAACCATGATGGCACGGTTAGCGTTTCTGATAATGGCCGCGGCATTCCGGTTGATATTCATAAACAATACAAAGTTTCTGCATTGGAATTGGTTTTAACAAAACTGCATGCTGGTGGAAAATTTGGTGGTGAAGGAAGTGGTTATAAGATTTCTGGTGGTTTGCATGGTGTTGGTGTCTCGGTTGTGAATGCTTTGTCGGAAAGCTTAGAAGCTCGCGTTAATCGCGACGGAGCTGAGTGGGAACAGTTTTATGAATACGGCGTTGCAAAAACTAAAGTCAAGAAAGTTAAAGCTAGTAAAACTCATGGAACGACTATAACTTTTAAACCAGACGCTAAGATTTTTACTACCACTGAATTTGATCTTAAATATATTTTGGATCACATTAGACAGCAATGTTATCTGACCAAAGGTGTTCGTGTGATGGTTATAGATGCTCGAATTAAAAATTCGCCCCGCAACTATGGATTTTATTTTGAAGGTGGTGTTGCATCATATGTAAGGCATCTTAACCATAGCAAGCAAAGGAAGCATGACAATATTTTTTATATTGATAAACATGTTGATGATATTGATGTTGAAGTAGGTATTCAATATACTGAAGATTATAAGGAGACGGTCATGGCTTTTGCTAATACGATGTATAATCCGGAAGGTGGAACACATGTAATGGGTTTTAGATCTGCACTGACACGTGTTATCAATAACTACGCACGTAGTAAAGGTTATCTAAAAGAAAAAGATGATAACTTGAGTGGTGATGATGTTAGAGAAGGTTTGACGGCTGTTATTTCCGTAAAAATCAAAGAAGCTCAATTCGAAGGACAAACGAAACACAAACTAGGAAATCCTGAAGCTAGAACGGCTGTTGAAACATCAATGGGTGAGGCTTTTGCAATGTTTTTAGAAGAGCATCCACGTGATGGAGAGGCTATTGTTGGCAAATGTGTTTTGGCTCAAAGGGCCAGAGCCGCTGCCAGAGCTGCACGTGACACGGTTATCAGAAAAGGCGCTTTAGAGGGTTTAACCTTGCCTGGTAAGTTAGCGGATTGCTCTAGCAAGGATCCATCAGAATCAGAGCTATATATTGTTGAGGGAGATTCTGCAGGTGGCTCTGCCAAACAAGGTCGTAATAGAGAGCATCAAGCCATACTCCCCTTGCGTGGAAAGATTTTAAACGTGGAACGCGCTCGGTTGGATAAAATGTTATCAAATAATGAAATTAAAAATTTAGTTATCGCACTTGGTACTGGAATTGGTGAAAATATTGATATAGAAAAGTTACGCTATCAACGCATTGTCATTATGACTGATGCTGATGTTGATGGCTCGCATATTAGAACTTTGCTTTTAACTCTATTTTATAGATACTTCCCAGAACTTATTGACAAAGGATATGTCTACATTGCGCAACCGCCTCTTTATCGCATTCAAAAAGGTAAAAATGTTAAGTACGCATACGTGGAAGAAGAGAAAGCTGATATTATTGCAGAATTTTTAAAGTTAAAAGAAGAAAAGAAAAAATCAAAAAAGGATGCAGAAGCCGAGGAAGTGGAAGAGGTCGTTGAGGAAGAAAAAGGCGAAGAGACTTCTGAAGCAGAAGATAGTGTATCAGAAAAAATTCCGGGTATTACCATACAGCGCTACAAGGGTCTTGGTGAAATGAATCCTGAACAGCTTTGGGAGACCACAATGAACCCGGCCACCCGAATTATGAAACGCGTGAACATTGATGATGCCACGGAAGCTGATGAAACTTTTACAATTTTGATGGGTGCAGAAGTGGCTCCGCGTAAAAAATTCATCCAAACGCACGCCAAAAAGGCTACGGTTGATGTGTAAAAAAATTAAGATAAAAATAAACCTCCCGAGCTGGGGAGGTTTTAGTTAGCTTCTTTCTTCTCATCAATATAATGATATTTTATTAGGGCTAAGCCGTATGCAATTGTAATGGCCATAAAATATGTCAGAATAAATGTCCCACCACTAAGCCAAAGGATGTGTAACTGGTATCTAAGCGATCCATTCATATGGTCTGCTAATCTGCTGTTGAATATGTAACCTGTAACACCCGCGGCAATAATGAAACATATAAAGAGTGTTTTTCGAAATGCGCATAAATCCTCGCCACTTCCTTGAAAGAGGATATAAGTTATAACGATCGGGAAGGAAAGAATACAGGAAACCAGAAACAATATCACGCCCTCGAGTGCGTTGGGATAATCACCATATGGCTTGAAAAACAAATAACTCGTTAGCGAAAAGAATATTATGGTTAGAATCCAAAATAAATATGGGGATGGGATGGAGGCTAGCAGGTGATAAATCAAACTATCACCTGTTTCCGAAGATTTGCCTGCAATAGCTACCTTGGCCGGAGTCTTGGCTTTCCCATTTCCTGCAGGAACCTCGTCTTTTGGCAATCCATCCAACCGGAAATACTTATACCCTGCTCCACTGGGGTGACCTGATGCGGTATAGAGTGCGTCACCTCGTTTTTCAAAAATCTTTGGCCGACTGAAGCCGTGGTAGAATGAATCCACGTAATATTTATCACCTTTTTGTTTACAATAAGCCATAAATTCAGTTCCATCAGGGTGACCCCATGCTTTGTAGAGCTCTTTACCCTTGATGGTAAATTGCGGACCGCTGGTTTTACTGCAAACAGGATTGTCCCATGTAGGATAAACATCAGTTCCGCGAATCTCGTAGTACCGATTCCCCCGACCATCCGGGTGACCTGCTCCCGTGTAAAGACTGTCGCCTCTTTTTTCAAAAAGAGGCTGATCTGTCATGGAGTTACTAAAAGTGTCGAGATAAAAATTATTACCATCATGAGAGCAATAAGCTGTCCAAGGATCAGCTCCTGCTGAGTGACCGCTGTCGCGATACAATTTGCCATCTTCAATGCGATAATGCGCTAGAGACGAACTACCGGGAATCTCGTAAATCAAGCTGTATGCTTTTATTGTCATCACGTGCTCCTTGTCCAAGGTGCAATTTACTGCCATGGTAACAGAAAAGTATATATTGTCAATGAGTTTTAGAAAAAAAATAAACCTCCCGAGCTGGGGAGGTTTTAGTTAGCTGTTGCGAGGACGGATGAGAAAAAGAAAGAAAGTTACAGCAACCAATGATGCTCCCATTATTGCCCATAGATGACTTATGGTTGCAGCGGATTGCGGCTCGCCGTTAAGGAGCGCCGAACAAATCAGGTAAACGATCGCCACTGATGCACTATTTAACATGCTCTGAATTGAATCATAGGTTGCTCTGTACTTACTTTCTATGCGCCGGTGCACATAAGGGATGGCAATGGGAC
>JAHJSR010000068.1 GCA_018830085.1 Patescibacteria group bacterium | reverse complement strand
CTGATTGCCGATGCAATAATGACGCCAGTTAATGCGATCATAACCACATTCAACATGCTAACCACGCGGTTCTTCATTTCAGTAGTTCTATAAATAAACCAAACGATTCCAAAAACAAGTCCGGAGGCAAACAAAAGCTCAAAAAAGCCATGTCGGGCATAATCTGCATAGGTTAGGTCTTGTGATGCAAGCAAAGCTTCACCTCCAAAAAAGTAAGCCGCCTGAAAAATAACAAAAATTGCAAATAACAAGTTCAACGAAGTCAAAAAAGTTATCAAAGCAACATTATTAATGCCTAGTAAAGTACTTTTATTTTTTTCTTCAACCGGCTTATGCATTCTGGAGTACATTAATAATCCACTAGCTAAAAAGAATAACGCAACAATAATATCTCTCAGGAATCTATAAACATTTTCCCCAATTTCCACTCCACTAAAAATCTGCGAAAAAGATTTAGCAAACAACTGATCAGCAGAGGTAAATAAGGCTAAAAAAATTAGTAAAAATGGAATCGCTATCACTATTCCCAAGACAATTGAGTTTATACGTTTGTCCACTTTAATTGATTTAAAAAATTTACTTAAAGATCCATATGGCCAGATCGTATCTATCCAAAAATTAAAAGGCCATAAACACTTAACGCTTTTTAGATTAATTAAAGGTCTTGTTAACCAAAAAGCAAACAAAGATAACGAACCAAACCCAATAAAAAATCCTAAAATTCTTGACACTCCATTTGCGTATAGAACGTGTGATGCAGCGCTGAGTACGGCTGGTATTAAAAAAATAAACGCCCACATATTTATTGAGCGCTTTCCTAAAGCTGCAACCAAAACCATGCATGATGCAAGTATGATAATAAAAGCCGCAAATCCAAAACCAAACATTCGTTCTGCTAGTAAAAAATGAAACGCTATTGTCAAAACAAGAGCGATCCCCGTGAGTTCCAATAACCGACTAGATTGCTCTGACATGGGCTTATCTGTTGAAAAATCATTCATATTATTAATTATTAAATATTGTATTTATCTTAAGTATAACAGATATATGGCTTGCCAATGACACTCTGGGATATTAGTATGTAATTATTGAATACAAATATGATACTATATGAATAATATGAATATAAACACAACCACCAAAGCCATGGGCTTTATTTTGTCAGTTTTTGCATTAATGATGCTATTTACCAACTCAGCCAATGCAGCAGATTGTGGCAATGATCCAATTTACGAAAGAGACATGTACGGCCAAACTAATGTAGGTTCACGTGTTCGTAATTGGGCTTGCATGGAAGATTCCGAAATACTTACAGTACTTCCACTTGGTACAAAAGTTCACATTATAGGTGAGACTGATGGTTGGTACAAAGTGAGCGTCGGCGACAAGGTCGGTTGGGTTGGTGCTCGGCTGATTGATGCAACCGGAAGTGATCAGTCATCAGGTGCAGTTGTAACGACTCCAAAACCCACACTCATCTCGGCACCGGTTTCCGTAAAAATAATCGGAATAGATGAGGCTAACTTTGCCAAGCTAGAATCTGGTAATAACGATTTGCGTAATCGCTTAAAGAACATGGTTGTATTGCGTGTTAATTTCCATGGAAAAGCTTATTTGGTACAAGAGGATGGGACTCTAAAGTTTTTAACCGCAGAACAAGTTAATGAATATAAAAAGGGAACGGCTATAAAAGCTAAAGAACAGATACAGGCCAAGGTTCAAGAAAAAGTAGAGTTTGGCCAGACTGTTCAAATTCGTAAATTAGTCGGCATTGATGAAGCCAACTTCGCCAAGCTCGAAGCCGGAGATCTGGGTTTGCGCACACGTTTAATGAATCAGATAGTTCTAAGAGTTAATTATCATGGTAAAGCTTACTTGGTTAATCCTAATGGAGGACTTAAATTTTTAGAAAAAAATGAAATCGGTAATTATTTAACGACCACTCCTTCAACGGAGGCTAAAGCAGAACCAGAGTCAGAATCTAAAACAGAAACGCAAGAAATGAGCCAATCCGGTTCCATTTCCCTCGAAGGACAACTTACCGATCCTGGTAAAGTTAAATTATCTTGGTCAACCGCTGGCTTGGATGCCTCAAAAGGATTTAAGGTGGTAATTTCACAAAGTCCTAACCCAGTTTATCCTGGCAATGATTACCACTATCTTACCAGTCCTAGTGTTCGTCAAGATTATTGGACTAAGCTCGCTGCCGGTAAAACTTATCACTTCCGCGTTTGCCAATATCTAGATGGAAAATGTGGAGTTTATAGTAACGATGTCGCGGTCACCGTAGAAACCAACGGAGCTATTGCTGAAAACGTAATGCCTGGTAGTATTAATCTAAATGTTTCTCCTATCGCAGGAGGTAAAGCTGATATAAGTTGGGACTTGACTGACATGACTTCTCCAAAAGGATTTAAAATTGTGATCGATGATGAGGTGGATCCTGTTTATCCTGGTAATGATTATCATTATTTAACAGATCCTGAAGTAAGATCAGATGTTTGGACTGGATTGACTGCCGGTAAAACTTATCACTTCCGCGTTTGTGAATACCTTGGTGGATATTGTGGAACCTATAGTAATGATGTAATGATTTCGGCTCAATAAAGTAAAAAAACAGTTTAAAATAAAAGCTCCGGATAAACCCCGGAGCTTTTAGTCTTGTCAAAAATACTTAAATATAGTAAATTTGGCTATCGCCTCAAAAGCGAATAACAACAGACTCATGATCTAGGGGGAAGCCATGTCTATGTACCTTTACCTTTCTGAAACCATTTTGAGTAATGTAGATGATTCTGATCCTAATAATACAACATACAAATTAGGCTGTCTGACGCTCAAACGCGATGAAGATGGTAGGCTGATTTACCATATTCGCAACGATCGTTCTCCGTTGGCAATGCGTATTCCTATTGCACTCAAAAAGCATGTCATTGCAGTGAGCATGCTCCGTCAAATTCCAGATGATCCTATTAGACTGTTAGGAATTTACGAACACAGGGGAGCACGAGCCACGGTTGACGTTGTTCACGGGGGTGACTCATGGCTCTCGGTGCACATCATCGGAATCGAAATCGAAGAGGTGGTTAAACTCTACAACCTAATTCGTTCGGGTGCCATCGAACCAACCGAGAGTTGGGAGAGGTTGCAACCCGGCACGGAGCCCGAATATATCGAAGATGATGATGGTTTAGATATTACGGGTTGGGGAAGTCTCAGGTTACATAGCAGAAAAGATGCTCCTAACTAAACCTTGAACTCGTCGTTTTGACGGGTTTTTTTTTTTACAAAAAAAGATCTTGCGATCTTTTTATTATCGAGCAAGGCTCGATGGTGGGCCTGGTGGGAGTTGAACCCACATGCCTTGCGGCCACAGATTTTAAGTCTGTTGCGTATACCAATTCCGCCACAGG
>JAHJSR010000067.1 GCA_018830085.1 Patescibacteria group bacterium | reverse complement strand
CTCAGGGTAAACGAAAAAGTAGTGCCTTCTCCTTCTTTACTACGCACGCTGATAGTCTGGCGGTGTGCTTCGATGATGTGTTTAACGATGGCCAACCCCAACCCGGTTCCTCCGGTATCGCGCGAACGGCTTTTTTCGGTGCGGTAAAACCTTTCAAAAATGCGGTGTATGTTGTCTTCAGGGATGCCAATGCCATTGTCGCGGACTTCAATCAGGTAGTTGTTGTGAAAGTTATAAGCCAATATGGTAATTCGTCCTTCGGCAGGATTTCCATATTTAATGGCGTTATCTATCAAATTAATCAACACCTGCCTGATTCGCTTTTTGTCGGCACGCACCTTCATCGACTTATTGAGTGAGGCGTGCAGAAGAATTTTGGTGTTGTTGTTGGCGGCTTTCATTTCCATGTAATCTATCACTTCCCGGGTAAGGTCGTAAAGATTAAAGACTTCTTCTTTTAGTTTGAGCTCTCCTGATTCAAGTTTGGTAATTTCTTCTAAATCCTCTACCAGCGCAATTAGCCGGTTGATGCTCTTTTCCGTTTTCTTTAAAAAGCGCTCGTTGATGTTCTTATCGTCGATGCCGCCTTCGAGCAACGTGAGGATGTATCCCTGAATATTAAAAATCGGTGTTTTAAGCTCATGCGAAATATTGCCCAGAAATTCGCGCCGGTAAACAGCCAATTCTTTTAACTCCTCAATTTCTTTCTTTTTCTCTTCACTCCACTTAAGCACGACATTGTTAACGATTTCAAGTTCGTCGTTTTTAAGTTTTTTGGTCTTGGCCAAATCAATTTCGGGTTTAAGCAGGCCGATAGATTTATAAATTACCTTTAATTTGTCCTTAATGTACTGATCGAACAGCAGGTTACTTACCACGTACACGAATAAAAATACGAGAGGCGTTAAAACGATTAATGGATAATACGTGAAGCTAAAAAATCCGGTAAGGGTAACCATGTACAATACCCCGAACAGTGCTGTAGTAAGCGACGCGTTAATAAGCGAGATTTGTTTAGAAGTAGAGAGATTCATGCATCAAAAAATTCGGCAGCAAAGGTATGATTAAAGATATTTATAACCAACGCCTTTGATGGTGCGAATATTATCGATACCGATTTTTTCTCTAATTTTTCTCACATGCACATCAATGGTTCGGTCGCCAACAATAACGTCGTTGCCCCACACTTTTGAGAATATCTCTTCGCGCGAAAAAACTTTGTTAGGTGATCCGGCCAAAAGCAGTAAAATTTTAAATTCTTTGTTAGGCAGAATAAGCTCCTCACCTCCCTTTATCACCACAAATTTCTCCGGATCGATAATCAGATCGCCAATTTCGATAGAATGATCCACAGTCTCCTTTTTTGTTGATCGGCGCAGTAAAGCTTTTATCCTACTCATCAATACTTTAGGCTTCACCGGTTTGGCAACATAGTCGTCGCCGCCTGCATCAAACCCGGCTATTTGAGAGTAATCTTCCGAACGTGCCGTCAGAAAAACAATGATGGTTTCTTCCATGCTTGGCATTTTTCTGATTTCCTGAACGGCGGTCATGCCATCCATTTCAGGCATCATCACATCCATCAAAATCATGTCCGGTTTTTCTTTTCTTGCCTTTTGAATGGCCTCAATACCATTGCGGGCAGTTACCACGGTATAGCCCTCTTTGTCGAGGTTATACGATAAAAATTCAATGATGTCTTCCTCATCATCTACAAGCAAAATCTTGTATTTATTCTGACTCATTCCTACGTGTTTTAAGCCGACTAAAGTATTAATTATTTGTATGTAAGGGCATTAAGTGTATTATTTTTTGGTTAAGTTTTTTAACAATCTGCTTGTTTCTGTTGTTACTACTGACAAGGATTTGAAATAGGGCAGGTAACTCAATGATTTTAACGCTAAGGAATTAAGACCGTTCTTTAACCTGCATTCATACGATTTTATGTGCGTCTAATTCTTTTTCGGCCTTTTCTGCACTCATGACGTCGTTAAAACATTAATTAACAATAGCATATAATGGCTCTGGTAAAAGAAGAAGGACTTAAGATATTTTGCACTTTTCAACTTTTTCGGAATGAAATCCAAAAAAGTTGTATTATTCTCGTAAGTGGTCTAACTATTGGTACTGGCGAACCAAAGAACAAAAGGAGATCGATTTTATAGAAGAATCCGATGGTCGAATAACGGCATTTGAGTTTAAATGGAGTGCCAGAACAAAAGTAAAACCGCCTAAGCAGTTTTTAGAAAATTATCCGAATGCCACCTTTGAGGTGATTACCCCTGATAACTATGAGGATTTTTTGTTGTAGCACTGGAGGGTAATCCCTGGAATTAGGTGCAATTTTGGAACTTTGAAAACCAGAATAACCAATGATCGATTATGTAGAACGCGACCCAATAAATCTTCCGGTTCGTCATTTTTCAGCTTTCATGTCCAACTTCTTTCGCAGACCCGGGCTAATTAAAACAAAACCCTTACTTTTGAAACAAAAAAAGCCCATGATAAAAAATGGTTTATTCTTTTTTGTGTTTGTCTTGTTTTTTCTGGATACTAGTTTACATGCACAGGTTTTTTCCGGTGGTGTAACTGCCGGGCTTGTGGGGTCGCAAGTGGCCGGTGACAATTTTTCAGGCTATAACAAAGCCGGGATTTTTGCCGGAGGGTTTGTGGCGATGCGTGTCGGTAAAAAGTCGTCATTACAGATGGAACTCACCTATTTTCAAAAAGGAAGTCGCGAGAACCCCAGAGAGAAAAATGGGTTTCAATCCTTAGTATACAGGCTTAACTACGTCGAAATTCCTTTGTTGTACCAGTATCAGGCAGGCCGCTTTGTTATCGAAGCCGGCCCATCGGCAGGGGTACTTACAGGCTATTACGAAGAGGCCAACCAGGAAATTATTAGCGATGATCCGGGATATGTAAAGCCTGCTGGATTAACCTTTCAGATAAATGTAGGGCTGGCTTACAAGGCTTCTCCAAACTGGTTTTTTATGATCCGCACCAACGACTCACTCTGGAACATCCGCTCTCAAAATGTAACCGGTGATGTGTTCCGATTTTGGGATTATGGACAATATAACGATGCCTTGGTACTTGGGGTGAGGTATCTATTTGGGAAAACCAATCGTTAAAAAACCCTAATCATAGCACTTTAAATACTCATAATGAGGATTTATAATAATCTGGTGCTTTTTTT
>JAHJSR010000066.1 GCA_018830085.1 Patescibacteria group bacterium | reverse complement strand
ACCAATGCTTTTTCTAACTTTTTTGCTTGAGCTACAGTAAGAGTTCCAACCAGCCCTTCGCAAACAATCATCTTTTTTTGAGAAAATAAACTTTGATTTGATAAACGCGACAAAACCTCATTAAAAACATCGGCAGATGTAGCTATCTTTTCAATTGAAGATCCGGTTTTATCATATTTTATTTTATAACCCAAAATCATTTCAGCATACTTTTGCCGAGCTCTAAACGAATCGGGTCCGGTACAAACAATTAACATGCCTCTAGCTTATATCAAGGTTATATTATTGACAATTTTTCATTTATTTGCTAATCTTTACCATTAACCATGTCAACTTTTTAAGTAAAGGAAAACATTGTGTTAAGCAAAATTACAAAAACCGCAGAAGATACTACCGGACTCAAGTTCTATCATCAACAAGTCCGACGAGAATATAACGCCGGACTTCTGACGCAAAAACAGGCAGAGGACTTATTCCAAAAGATCGAGAGAGTACGCGGCTATGCAAGCCTTCAGGTCATCTTGATTGCGCAAGCAATCATTACCAGAACACTTCCGTTTCTTCTGCCGCTCTGGGCTCGACTTTTTGCACCCAACCTTACAATCAGCCTCTGGCCGCTGCTCGACAAACGAACAAGCTTTGCGCACTTACACAGCCCCGGTATTCTTCTTCTCCGTTGCATCCCCGGCTGTTCCATTATGGCCGCTAACATCACAATTCTTCGAGCTGAACCCGATTTACACGATATTGCACTTCGCTTTTGTGAACGAACATATAGTCGTTATCATCTTGGATTTTTAAATCCGATCTTCGTTCGCCCGTCAATGAAAATCATCCGCTGGTTATGCCAACTAAACTGGCCGCAAACTCAATAATCGATTTACATCGATTTTTTTATTGTCTTAAACCATGATTCATTTAATTAATTGATTATCACGATTGCTTATTTACTTCCTAAGATATAGATATTAATAATCTAATTAATCCCCGAATCCTACAAATTAAGGTTCAGGCGATTGACAGAATCCAATTTTTATGCTATATTAAGTCATTAATTTTCGGATCAAGATTCTAGAAAAACAGTGAACTATTTTTCTAAAACCTTCACCCGGCGTTGATAGGACATCATTTTGTTTGCGGCATATGGTCGCACGCAAAGGGAATAATCCCGTTGTCGCTATAACGTTGGTTTCTAAGATACGATCTCCCTTGGGGATGTGTCTACGAAAGGGAAGGAAAATGTTCAAAGCACTTTTCAACAACACTCAACTTACACTAATTCTCGTCCTCAACCTCTTGATCGGGACCTGCTTGGTCGGTGCTTACTACACCGCACACTCCAGTGATTCACCGCTGACTCATCCACTAGTCTGGATTGCCGGCACCGCAACCCTTGCTCACATTAGCATGATTTTCATAGCCATACGCAAGGAAATAAAGCGCAAATCCGAAACCACTATCTGGAAACAAGATATCGAGAGAGAACAGGAAGAGATCAAAAAGGAGCACCAAAAAGTAACCGCTGAACTCAGCGAGTACAAAGCCGAGGTACTTCGCCTCAAAGATGAGCTCAAAAAGAAAGAGCAGGAACTCTCGGGTGCGAAAAACTTCGAGGCTACCTTGCGAGAAAGCCTCAAAACCGCAAACGACGAGCTAGCTTTAGTCCGGCAACAAAACAACCGCCGGTCACAAGCTGTACAGTCTATGCTCCGCAAAATCAGCGAGGCGACCAAGCTTTCCTACGAGGCCCCTACAGAGCATGCAGGCGAAGATCTCAAGAAAATTCGATTCTGTGTTCTGGATGCGGCACTGGAAGGGTTTGACGCCTTGGAGGCGTTTGTATGGACAGATCACAATCTGCACCAACCCAAGTACTACCGCGATTTCGTGCATAGTGCCTTGGGTGAAAGAAAACTCAATCCAAGGGCACCGTGGGCATCCGAAATGATCCTTCTCGCCCACAACAAGTCACTATCGTAATCACCTCCTCACAAACCCCACCTATTAATCCTCGTGCAACACACGAGGATTTCCCATTTGTCTGAACCTTGATTAAACAGGATTCTCACTCACAATTAACTTGATTATTTTAATAATTAAATTAATCTATTTAATATATAAATTTAAATTTATAGTTTTAATATTCTTTATATAATTTTTATTCGCCTTGATAATCTTGATTCCGACATAAAAGACGCACTCAAGCGTCTTTCTGTGTAATTATTTAGCACGGAAAAACAGAGGGTTTATCCCTACAATAAGTTTAATCAAATAATCAAGTTAATCATTTAATCAAGTGGATCAAGGTTCAAACAGTTTCCATCTCTTCCCAATTTTTCCCATACTTTGCATCCACCACAATCGGACAACCAATCTTCTCAACATTTTGCATCGTCTCCACCACAACTTTGGCAACTTTTTTTACATCTTTCTCCGGCACTTCCAAAACCAACTCATCGTGAACTTGTAATAACATTCTCGAATCTTTAGAAGCTTTTGGTAATTCACGCGCCACATCAATCATTGCCAATTTAATTAAATCAGCTTCGGTTCCTTGAATCGGCATATTAATCGCCATTCTCTCTGCCTGCGCGCGCACCATGTGCAACGGAGAATCTATTTCCGGCAATGGTCTTTTGCGCCCAAACAATGTTTCAATATAACCCTGGCTTCTTGCCAATGCTTTTGATAAATCCATGTACTCACGAATTCCGGAAAAAGCTACAAAATATCTATCAATAAAATCTTTTGCTTCTGCATATGAAATATCTGCCGTTCTAGACAAACCTTGTGGCCCCTGACCAAACAACAAACCAAAATTAATTGCTTTAGCAACTCGTCTTTGATCCTTGGTTACATCCTTCAAATCCAAATCCCAAATTTTAGCAGCCGTAGCAGTATGAATATCTTCACCATTTTCAAATGCTTCCAACATTACTTTATCCTTGGCCAATGCAGCAGCAATTCTTAATTCAATCTGCGAATAATCACACGCCAAAAGTACATAGCCTTTTTTTGCAATAAAGCCTTTTCTTACTCTTCTACCCAATTCTGTCCTAATCGGAATATTCTGCATGTTCGGATCAGAAGACGACAATCTACCCGTAGCGGTCACAGCCTGATTAAAAGTTGTATGAACCCTATTATCTCCATCAACCAATTCGGGTATTGCTTCCACATAAGTTGATAATAACTTTGATAATTCACGATAATCTTCAATCATCTCTATAATTGGATGCAAACCATGCATCTTTTCCAACTCAGCCGCAGCCGTTGAAATTCCGGTCTTACCCCTTTTTAATCCTTTACTAGATATTTCTAATACATCAAACAAAATATGCCCTAATTGTTTTGGTGATAGGGGATTAAACTCTTCGCCTGCCAATTTATGCATCTTCTTTTCCAAACTTGTTTTTTCTTTGCGCAACTCTTGTTCTAATTTTTTAAAATACTGTACATCAACCATGATTCCCTCCTCTTCCATTCTTCCTAAAATACTAATCAAAGGCATTTCAAATCTCTCCATAATCGATGTCAATTTTTGTTCTTCCAATTCAATGCGCAAAATCTTATCCAACTCACGAATAACATCAATCGCCATGCCCTGTTTATTATCATCCAAAACTTTTTGCAACTTCATGGCCGCAACACTTTTTAAGTCATGACCACGCTCACCAGCTGCTAAAAGATAGGCCGCTAATTCTGTATCAAAATCCATTCCCTTAAGATCAAAACCCAGCGCATCAGCCCAATGCCAAACTTCTTTAAGACCATGACCAATTTTTTTAATATCTTCATCATCCATCACAGAGATCAAAATTTTCTTTGACTCTTTTTTATCTAAAACTGTTTTTGTAATGGTCGCCGTTATATTTTCGCTTCCAAAAATTACCGATGGCAAATCCTCAAACAAACTTTCTTGCAAAACCTCTGGCAAATAGATATATAATTTTCCCTCATTTTTAACAATATCAAAAAACTTTTCAAAATCATCGACACTTTTAATCACTTCGTGATTAACATCACCATTTTTTTTGGACTTAGGACGCGCGACGTAGGACGCGCGACGGTCTTCCTTATCTTCTTGTTTTCCAAAAAGCCTAGCTATAAGACTCTTAAATCCAAACTTCGCAAAAAGTTCAACCACATCTTCTTGTTTTACCGGTCTGCGTAATAAATCAATTGTTTTAAATTTAATTGGAACATCAGTAACAATCTTTACAATCGGTAAAGTCTCCAAGGCCACTTGCTCACCCTCTATAAGCTTTTTTCTAACCCCAGGTTTAATATCACTACTATCATCTTTAGCCGCCTTAAAAACTCCCTTTAAATGATCAAACTTTTGCAACAACTCAGTCATCGTCTTTTCACCAATACCTTTAATACCAGGAATGTTATCTGATGCATCACCGCGCACAGCTTTAAAATCCACCACTTGATCAGGCCGTAAACCCGTCATCTCAACCAAACTCTCCGGTGTATAAATAATCGTCTCGCTCACACCTTTTTTAAAAGCCACAACCGAAACATTTTCTGTTATCAATTGCCAAGCATCCTTATCACCTGTTAAAAGCAAAACTCGATAACCATCTTTTTCTAATCTTACGGCCAAAGTGCCTAAAAGATCATCAGCCTCATAACCATCCAATTCCAAATTAGTTCCACCCAAAACCTCTACAACTTCCTTAACATCATCAAACTGATCATAAAAAGCATCCGGTTGTTTTTCACGCTGAGCCTTATAACTTTCCATGGCTTCATGTCTAAATGTCGGTGCTACAGTATCCCAACAAACAGCCAAAACATCAGGCCTCTCTTGAGCTAAAATTTTTATTAAAATTGATGTAAATCCATAAACCGCATTAACAACCTTACCATCCGGAGCGGTCATGGGTGGCAACGCATGCCACGCGCGATGAATCAACGCGTTTGCATCAATAACTAAAGCTTTTTTCTGAGTCATAATGTAACCAAAGTACCTTAAATTACTACTCAAGTCCAATTATTTGAACCTCAATTTACTCGATTCCACGTCAATCATAAAAACAAAAAACCCTCGGCAAAAAGCAAAGGGTTACGCAGAACAAAGAACCGTAACAAACTGAGACCAATCAGGCACAGAGCAACAACGCGCGGCTTGATGCTGCTCACAGCAGAATCCCTTCAACCAGCCCGGATAGTTTTTCTCCAGGTAATCATGGGCCTGCACCCAATCCTTATCCCTGTATCGAATCGGCACGTATTGCAATGCCCCGGCGATCAACTCCAAAGATGATTCACGAAGAGAATGCCCCTTGGGAAAAAGCCTCGCGATCTGCAAGTTCGCAGAAATCATCAACAATTCATCATGAGCACGTTCTGCTTCGGTCCTTAGCATCGTCCACCTCCAACGGTTGTTACACTAGATAAATACAAAATTAACCAATTGTCAACCCCGTAGCCGACAAAAAAAGGGCTTGTGCCCTATCAACCTCCAGCAGTTTTTATTTAACAATTGTCGCAAGCAATCTACGAGCAACAGCCGGTCTATATGTAATCGCAATATCAACTCCTTTATTTACTATTCTTTTTGTTGCCATATTTGAGTTAGTTTTGTCATAAGCGGCAACTAAAACATTATTTTTACGTAACCATTCCATTCTCTTTTTTGTTAACGAACCTCTGCGCGCACCAACAGCCCAAGGATCAACGGCTAAAACTTTTTGCCACAACTCTTTAGATCCACGCAAGGCAGACCAAGTATGCAAAAGAATTAATCTTCTTACGTCTGGAATCTCAGTTTTAAAATTTTCTAAAACATCCAAATTAAATGAAGATAAAATTGTCCTCTCTCTTAATTGTGAACTGGTTTTTAATTTTGTGATTAATAACGGAACCGCCATGCCATCCTTAATTTCCATATCCAACTGAACCGGAAAGGGGACAGACTCTGTTACTTCATTTAAAGTCAAAATCTGACCCGCTCCTCTTAAGGTCAAGGCCTTTAATTCTTTCACAGTCAAACTATTCATTGCATGAGGCATGCCAGCTATACGTGACAAATCTTTATCATGCCCGACAACCAACTCACCATCTTTTGATACACGCAAATCAAATTCAATACCATCAGCTCCAGTTTGAACAGCACTCATAAATGAAAGCAAAGTATTTTCTTGTACCTGCCTGCTCGGCATTCCTCTATGACCAAATATCAACATAATTATCAAACCTCAAAGCTTTATGCATTGCGGGTTTTGCCTAAGCATACCCTAAAAACCACAAATATCAAACCATATGACCAACAACAAATAAATCAATGCATTGACTTTTTTAAATTTTCTGCTTAGATATGGAAAACGCACATTACACGAGGTATCCATGGTTACACTCAAACAAGCTCTAGAGCTAGTCCGTAAATTCCAACAAGATCTACCCGAAACAAACAGACAATCGAACTGGGAAGCCATATCTCAAGAGGAACAATTAAGAACAAACTTGGCACGAACCATCGCCCAAGACAACCCACCCTTAGATCCCAACAATTTACAAGATCTAACCCTCGCAAACTTACCTCTTTGCACAGTTCTTTCTCCAAGAGCCCAAGAAATATTTAATCTGTACAAACAACATTTGGAACAACACTTTGGAATTATCACAATAACCACCTTTACTGATATTCGCGAAACATTTAAAAGTTTGAGACGGTACTCAGAACAAGGCGGTGCCATGACATGGAGTCGCAAAGAACTCATTGCCTTCCGCAAGCTATGTGAGCAACTTGGTTCTGATAATGGAATAATCTTTACAAAGGTAATGTCTGAGTTTACTGATTTTGACGATTTGATTGTAAACAAATATTCTATCAAATTAGCTGAACAGCTCTTTAAGGTAATGCGCCGCTAAATCGCGTCCATTCTGGACGTTTTTTTATTATCTTGCTAACATCTCATTCGTAAACAATTTATTGGCGTGGTAGCCAAGTGGTAAGGCACGGGTCTGCAAAACCTGTATTCGCGGGTTCGATTCCCGCCCACGCCTCCAAAAAATCTCTAATTATTTAGAGATTTTTTGTTTTATGAGATGGACAAAAATTGCATTTATCATTAAGGTTGTGAAGTTTGTTAGGAGGTTAGCTCATGTCAGACAACAACACCAACAACTCCGATCCTTTACAAGACCTATTAACAAAAATGCAAGATCCTTTTCCTTGCGAATATGCAGTAGCCGAAGCTGTAACAATTCTTTTTAGCCTAACCCTTTTTCTTATCTTCTCAATCCTAAAAAGTTATTAATCCATGGATAATTCAAACTCACACGATCACAAAGTTAAATTACATCAACTTAAAGTCACCGTCCAAAAACTTACTCACTCCGATCGACCTCCACATTCAAACCCCAATAGTAACAGTGATCTTATCGTTCAAGAAATGATTTCCAACGCCGAAGCTGAATCAAAAAAATGTTTTCACCAATTTGCCATCGGAATATCCATATTTTGTATTTTGTTAATAAGCGTCAGTATAATGTGGTATATATTTAGACCACTCTAATCAACGAGTCCGTTTAACAAACGGACTTTTATTATAATACCAACCAAAAACTGCCCTTTTGGGCAGTTTCTAATAATACTAAAATTTTTTATGATTCTAAAACTTCAATTTTTAATTTTCTTTTTCCGAACTGAAATGCCTCAGTTTTGGTTTGCATCCATACATCAACACGATAATAGTAACGTTGATTCATACGGTCATGAACAACAAACACTTGGTCACCAAAATATTCAGGTATACGAATCTTGGTACCAAAAGGTAAAAAGTTAGCAGCGACTATACCCCACTCGGTGTGAGTACCATCCGCTGTAATAAACGGAGTGCTGTCACACTCTTCAACAGAAGATGTATAAGCGGTCATATCCACATAACGTGTATATTTAACCTGTAAATCATTTGATTCACTAGCTTGTTTTAATTCTTCAATATTATCTTTAGGTACTGTAAAGCCATTTTCCGCAACCACGTCATAAATCATCTGTGTTGCCGTTGAAAATGTAGGAGCCTGTGGTAACAAGCTAAAAGCTTGAGCAGACTGAACCTTAACCGAAGTAATGGTTAAAATACCCACTAATACGATCAGGACTCTACGAGTAAAGTTGTTTATCTTATAAGTTTGGCTTAAAAACATCATATTAATTGATCTCATGTGAAAAATCCGATTTTAGAAGCTATTATTTTGCTTAAATTAACTAATTATTGATTAATTTCTGCATTTTTTGGCTTGGTTAAGCCAATCTTGCAAGCTCCTAAATGTACGGTTTCTCATCTTGAGACCAATATTTATACCACATATTTGCCTTTTTGTCAAGGGTAAACCCCCAATTTTTCACTAAAATAAGCGAAATAACAACAAATGAATCTCTTATCAAATCAGGCAATAACATGATAAGATGATGAATATCTTACCGAGCCGTAAAACGCACTTCAAGATTACGTCAACCCTTTTTTCAAGGAATCAAATTAACAAAAATCACTTAATTTTAATTCAATTTTAAGCCATGCACTAGTATGCCAATCCCGGAACTAAAAACACCCTCACCATATAACGAGTCTTTGCGTAAAAGTTCAAAAAAACACAGAGGTTCTAAAATCAAAACAATCTTCACCTTCCTAATGGTCAGTGGACTTTTATTGGGATTGGCCGGAGTACTCGCCTTTACCATCCTCATGGCTTGGATTAGTCGCGACTTACCAAATCCCAACACATTGCTCGCTCGTGAAATACCGCAATCAACAAAAATCTACGATCGTACTGGAGATGTGTTGCTTTACGAAATTCATGGAGATGAAAAACGAACACTGGCTACTATTGATAAAATTCCCGATTATGTTAAATGGGCAACAATCGCCATCGAAGATAAAGGATTCTATGAACATCATGGAGTTTATTGGAAGGGCTTGTTGCGTGCGTTTACGATTGGTTTTTTACGTAACCAAAGAGTCGAAGGTACATCAACTCTTACACAACAACTTGTTAAAAATGCAATTCTTACTAACGAGCGTACAATAACTCGCAAACTTAAAGAACTCTTACTTTCTATTCAAATCGAACGTAAATACGAAAAAGATCATATTCTACAATTATATTTAAATGAAATTCCTTACGGATCCAATCTATATGGAATTGAATCTGCAGCCGAAGGTTATTTTGGAAAAACAGTATCCGACCTTACACTTGATGAATCCGCATTACTTGCTTCACTTCCTCAATCGCCAGACACATACAATCCTTATGGAACTGGATCACGTGGAGATAACAGAGAACTTTTAGTTGCGCGACAACACACAGTGCTTGATGCTATGGCCAATCAAGGTTATATAACCACAGAAGAAGCTGATGCCGCAAAACAAATAGACACTTTGGCAAAACTTAAAGCGCAAACAGTTAGTGATATCAAAGCTCCACATTATGTTATGTATGTTAAATCTCAACTCATTGAAACATATGGGCAAAAAATGGTTGAACAGGGTGGACTACGTGTAATCACAACTCTTGATTGGGACATGCAACAAATTGCCGAGGAAGAAGTTGTAAAAGGTGTAGATAAAAACGGCGATACATATGGTTACACCAACTCATCATTAGTTGCTCTTGATCCAAAAAATGGACAAATCCTAAGCATGGTTGGTTCTAAAGATTTTTGGGACCCAAAAATTGACGGTCAAGTAAATGTTGCCTTACGTGACCGACAACCCGGCTCATCTTTTAAACCAATGGTTTATACTGCTGGTTTTATCAAAGGCTACACAACAGAAACAGTACTGTGGGATGTCTTAACAACCTTTAAAACCGAAGTCGGTCCCTATACTCCACAAAATTACTCCAACAAATACCGTGGCCCAACAACTGTCCGTTCAGCACTTCAGGGCTCGCTCAATATTCCTGCTGTTAAAATGCTGTATCTGGTTGGACTAAATCGCTTTTTAGATTTTGCAGAACAATTGGGTTACACAACCCTCAGCGACCGCAGTCGTTTTGGATTATCTCTTGTGTTAGGTGGTGGTGAAGTCAAATTAATCGAACACGCAAATGCCTATGCCGCTTTTGCAAACAAAGGTATCCAATTTCCAACCACCAGCATCTTAAAAGTAACCGATCCTAATGGTGAAATATTAGAAGAATGGCAACAACCCGATGGTAATCAAGTAGTACCAGAAGATGCAGCATTAAAAATTACCAACATTTTGTCAGACAATAATGCCCGCGCATATGTATTTGGTACAAACAATCCATTAACACTTCCAGATAGACAAGTTGCTGCCAAAACCGGAACCACAAACAACAATAATGATGCTTGGACAATGGGCTACACCCCAAACCTTGTAGCAGGTGTTTGGTGTGGCAACAGTAACGGCGATGAAATGAAACGCGGTGCAGATGGATCGGTTATCGCAGCGCCTGTTTGGCAATCATTCATGAAACGCGCCACAGCAAACATGGAAAAAGAATCTTTCTCACAACCACCATCCATAGAATCAACAAAATCTGTTCTGACTGGGAAATCATTCAAAAAAACAATCAAGATTGATAAAGTTAGTGGCAAAATCGCCACAGAATATACTCCCGAAGAATTTATTGAGGAACAGGAATTTTATGAAGGACATAATATACTTTGGTATTTAGACAAAGATGATCCCCTTGGTCCAGCGCCATCCAGTCCACAAAATGATCCTCAGTTTGCTAACTGGGAACTCGCAGTACAAAAATGGATCGAAAAAGAAAATTGGCACACAACCTCCACAGCTCCAACTGAATATGACGATGTTCACACACCAGAAAGCAAACCATCTCTTACGGTCTTTGCTCCAACACAAAACGCTAACCTATATTCAAGAGATTTAACCATTAGCCTTTCCGCTCAAGCTCAACGACGCATCGTTCGCATAGAAGTAAAAATGGATGACATATTAATTGGACAATCTTTAGGAGCAGTTGGAACAATTAACACAAACATACCAAATACAATTAAACGCGGGTATCATGACTTAACAATCAAAGCCATAGATGATGTTGGCAACTCAGATACCCAAACAATTACTATCAATTTAATGGCTGAATTAGCAAAAATAAAATCAAACATCACATCACCAGCCGATGGAACTCAAATTAGTCAACAAAGTTTCCCAATTCCAATTAGCGTTCAAATCAACGATCTTGAAGATGTACAAAAAATCGATCTTCGCTACACACAAAACGGAACGACATATTTAATCGGATCAATAATTACACCAAATGAATACACAAACCAAATTACTTGGAATAAAATACCTGAACTAGGTGATGTAACAATTTATCCGGTTGTATATCGTAAAGACAGTGGTTCATCGGATGGCGATAAAATACAAATACGTATCAACCCATAAATAAAAGAAGCGCTCATCACGCTTCATAAAAGATTAGCACAGCATCTAAACTAGATGCTGTCTTTTTTATTAGCTACTAAAAAGACCAAACGCTGTTCTCCATCAATACCTAATGGAGGGTTTCCTTTTAACCAAAACCGTAAAAGTTTTTGGCTATATTTCACTTCATTTTGTTTACCTTGCAGCACAAACCCACAAGAGTAAAACAACAAATTACCCAACTGTAAACCCAAATCAGCACAATACGATGACCACAACTGAGCCCAAAGTATATTTCCACAAAGCTCTCTAGCAACAAACCATTGCTCTGATCTTAAGCTTTGAAAAACAGAATCTCTAAACTCACCCTTAAACTTACCATCCAAAGTGTCCCACAAAGAACCTCGCAACAGACCTCGCATCTCTGCATTAACCTCCACCCCCAAAGAGGTTCCCATGGTACCAACTAACGATGATTTGAATGATGTCCAAAGATCAACATCCAAACTCTTGTAAGCCTCATCAATACTATTCACCTCATAACAAACTACGTCGGTTACACCAGTCCAAAATACAGCCATTCGCGCTTCTTGCTCTATATTGGGAATAGGTTGACCCAACCTAGGCACCCACTCATAAAAAGGACTAAGAATTGCCAAAATATCCTCACCCTTTCCTGGAAAACATGTTTCCCAGTACACAAGACGCTCATTCGTAGCATCATTTACCGAGTAACGCGCTAGTTGCTCACGCATATCACGTTCAGGTACCTTGCCCGACAAAATCAAATCCACAAGCTTACGGGTCAATTCTCGGTCTTCAGTCATGACGATCTCCGGTGTTGGAGGGTGGTTATATTGACGAGTAGCTAGTAAACCATTTTCAAAGTATTATTGCAAGACAAAAAAATCGAGCTAAGCTCGATTTTTCTAAAACAATCTTTAAACCTATTGCCTAATCGGCATTACTAAGTATCGATAAGAATCATCACTAGTTGTTGGTAAAATCATCATTGGCGACATTGCACCAATAATAGCCAATTTAACTTTATCTTGATCAAAGGCATTTAAACCATCAGCCAAATATTTAAAATTCAAAGCAACTTTATTACTCTCACCCGAAATCTCAACCTTTATAATACTCTTTGTCTTACCGGTTCCCTCATCAGAAGATTCTACAATACAAGTACCAGTCTCAGAATCACAAGAAACATGTACATCGTTTATCTCTTTTTTTGTAAACAAGCTAGCCGATCTAACCGCTTTTTGTAATTCACTACGTGCAATAACTGCATTTGTCTTAAATTCCGTAGGGATAATATTTTTATAATCAGGAAAAGAAGCTTCAATTAATCTGGTGGTCAACTCCACAGCCCCATAAGAAATCACCAACTGATTATCAGACACACTCCACCCAACCTCTTCTGGTGGCTCTATCTCATTCTTATAGGAGGATATTATTCTCATTATCTCACTCATTGCTTTGGATGGCACAATTATATTCACAGACTTGCTTTGATCACCACAAACAATTAACTGCTCAGCCAACCTATACGAATCCGTTGCCACAAAAGCCACCTTACCTTTATCATCTTCCGGATTAAAATAACAAGCCACACCAGAAAGCTCTGGTCTTGATTCTGATAATGAAACCGCAAAGACAACTCTTGATATCGCCTTTCTTACATCCACCGACTTTAATTGAAAAGTATGTTGTTTGTTTAATTTGGGTAATAAAGGAAACTCACTTGCCGGCATACCTCGCAAAACAGTTTCTTGATCATTTGACTTTACTTCCAAACCATCATCCTTTAGTTCAAATTCAACCTTACCTGATGGTAATAAAGAAATAAAATCAGAAAACACTTTAGCGGGAACACTATACTCACCCTCTACTTCAACCTTTCCTCTTATCAAACAAGTAACTGACATTTCCAAATTTGTAGTATTCAATAATATTCCACTCTTCTCAGCCTTAATAAGTACATTACCTAATACAGGTAAATTTATATTCTTACCGGTTATATGACTCACTACAGATAATCCCTGCATGAGGTTCTCTTGAGTACATGAGAATTGCATACCTTACTGTTTATTATTTTAATATATTAATTTATATAAATAGAAGTAGTAATAAGCGGTGTGGATAGGGTGCATAACTGTATTTCTTGCCTCTATTTAAATGATTTTTTACACACAACCATGTTAGTTGTTTATGGGTAACTATACCCCATAGGTGGATTCTTTTTTAGTTTAAATACTTATCAACCAATCGAGCTAAGACTAGACACAGGTTTCATCCACATCAGTTAACAGGTTATCCAGAGTGATCACCCATATAAACCTTCTCTCTCATTAAGTTTAAATCGCGCTTTAATTGATCGTCAGTTTTCAGTAATGTATCTACCTTGTGACATGCATGCATTGCCGTTGTGTGATCTCTACCCCCAATGTGTTTACCAATAGCAGGGAAAGAGCACTTTGCCTCCTCTCTCAACAAATACATCGCCACCTGTCTTGGAAAAGCAAAACGCTGTTCGCGACTTTTTCCCATTATTTCATCCATCTTAATATCATAATATTCAACAACGATTTCCAGTAAACGTCTTGGGGTTATTGTTCTTTTAGGAACAGTTGGAACAAAGCTTTGTAAAAGGTTTTGTACCGAGCTCATCGTGGGTTCAATGTTTTTAAATTGATGATAAGCGATTACCTTATTTAAAGCACCTTCCAATTCCCTTACATTGGATTGTATTGTACCAGCCACATAACGTAAAATTTCCATATTTAACTGGTAATTTTTTTGGCTACATTTGCGTTCCAATATAGCTACACGTGTTTCAAAATCAGGACTTGATACATCTGCGGTCATTCCCCACTCAACACGTGAAACCAACCTAGACTCTAAGCCTTGTATATCTTTTGCCTGTCTATCAGAGGTAATTACAATTTGTTTGTTAATTTGATGAAGAGCGTTAAATGTATGAAAAAATTCTTCCATCGTGCCTTCTTTGCCTGCAATAAATTGAATATCATCAATAAGTAGAACATCTAAATTTCTGTAAGTTTCCTTAAAATCCTTCGCTTTTCCACTACGAACCGACTGTATAAAATCATTGGTAAATTTTTCACAAGTCACATATAAGACCTTTGCTTGTGCGTTTTTTTCCAAAACATAGTGTCCTATTGCTTGGAGTAAGTGGGTTTTTCCTAAACCAGCCCCACCAAATAAAAACAAAGGATTATATGTAAGGCCTGGATTTGCAGCAACAGCCATTGCTGATGCATGCGCTAATTCATTTGTTTTTCCTACAACAAAAGCATCAAATAAATATCTTGGGTTTAAACCATTACCATCTTTATTATTAATATACTCGTCTTCCCTGGTTTCGGTTGTCATTGGCGAATCCAGTGTATTGACCTGATAACTAGATTCCATGTTTTCATTGTTTGAAAATCCTGGTATTTGGGTTGTGTTTCGTACTTCAACCTTATAAGTAACTTCTCTTACGTTGTTGTTTGTTGCGTTTCTGAGAGCTCTAACGATTGATTCGTGATATTTTTTCTCCAACCACGCTTTGGTAAAGGTGTTTGGCACGGCAATACTAACCTTTCCCTCATCAAGTGATGAGATAAAAGTATTTTTAAACCAAGTTGTGAAATTGGCCTTAGAGAGTGTGAGTTCAAGCTCACCCAATGTGGCCTGCCAGATTTCATTAGGATTCATAGGAAGGATCGTGTTTAGGTCTTAATATGTGATACATATCAACAGCTGCGCTATTAGCTGTCAAACTTGTGGACAAAGAGTTGATAAATACTTTTCATGGTTTTCTTAAGGCAATAAAAGTGCTAAAATGTATTTATAATTCTAATGTAAATTTATGCAATTCAATAAAATAATTGTTGCCATGCTTACACTTGTTAGCTTGGCACTCGTGGTTTTTCTTGGTTTTAAAACCCGAAACACTATTCAGGAGTATAATTATATTGGTCGTAATATGCGCGATACCATCACCGTGGATGGTCAGGGTAAGGTTACGACACAACCTGATTTAACTATTGTTACTTTGGGTGTGGTCACCGAGGGAACGACCGTAGAAGATATTCAAACTCAAAATACAAATAAAATGAATTCGATAATTACTGCAATTAAAGAATTAGGTATTGATGCAAAAGATATTCAAACTCAAAATTTTAACGTAAATCCAAAATACAGTTGGGAGGATGGTGACCGCAAAGAAGATGGCTATCAAATAAATCAAAACGTGGAAGTCAAAGTTAGAAAGCAGGAAGATGTATCAAAAATCTTATCCAAATCATCTGAATTAGGTGCGAATCAGATTGGTGGTATGCGCTTCGTCATCGATGATAAAACTCAATTTGAGCAAGAGGCTCGTAAGGAAGCTATTGCTGATGCAAAAGCCAAAGCTCAAGAACTAGCCAATGAGTTAAATATCACGATAGTTAAAGTTGTTACTTTCTCTGAGTTTGGTGGAGCATCTCCTGCTCCTTATTATGCTCGTGAGATGATGGCAACGGCCATGGATTCAGCCGCCGCTGTGCCAGAACCAATGATAGAGCAAGGATCTGAGGATGTTATCAGCAATGTGTCCGTCACTTTTGAAGTGAGGTAAAACAAGCGATTAAAGCAAAAAACACCCAAATGGGTGTTTTTTGTTCGACCGTATCATGCAAATGTAATATGAAATTAGTGATTATAAAAAGTGAAAAAAAGCTTTAATTAAGCTAAATATCATTAATATTTACATTATACAATATTTTTAGGGGGTGGTTTTTGACAATTATCATGTAATCTGATATTTTATGCTTCATATTGCAAGCGAGCTTCGCTAATAGCAAAAAATATTATGCCTAAAAGAACATATCAGCCTAATACAAGAAAAAGGGCGAAAAAGCACGGTTTTAGATCCAGAATGGCAACTAAAAATGGCCGTAAGGTTTTATCTTCCCGCAGAGCCAAAGGTCGTAAACGTGTATCTGTTTCTCAACAAGGTTAATAAAAACGGGCAACAGCCCGTTTTTCGATACTAAAATTAATCTTCTTGCTATTAAGTGATTGTGGTTTGTATAATAAGCTTATGTTAAGCGCTGAGAATCGTTTAAAAAAAACCAAAGACTTTGCAACCATGGCTACCAAGGGCAGGTCTATTTATGGTGTTTATTCAACTTTGCGCATTCGCGTTGTCCATCCCTCTAAAGATCATCCCAAACCAACAGAGGAACCTGCCAAGATAGGTTTTATAATTTCCACCAAAACATTTAAAAGAGCGGTTAAGCGCAATCGCGCTAAAAGGCGCTTTAGAGCTGCGGTTAAAGAATTGATTAAAGATTTCCCAAACGGACATCAATTCATTTTTATCTTAAAAGCCGAAACATTAACGGCTCCTTATGTGTCTATGCGTGAGGATGCAGCTCACATGTTAAGTAAGATTGAAAAGACATTAAAGCGACCTCTAAAGCTTTCACCGCGCGCCAAAAAAGAATTAAGCAAAGGTAAAATCGCTCATGGAGCTCGTTTTGTTAAACCCCACAAAAAAGTGTGATAGACATGCCACCAAACGGTTTGATTAATTGGTTTATCTGGATACCGCGTCGAGTTGTTCGGAGTATAATTTTTATATATCAAAAAACACTATCTCTTGATCATGGACCTCTTGCAAAATACATGCCCTATCCTACCTGCAAGTATCACCCAACTTGTTCGGAGTATGGTTACCAAGCCATAACCAGATTTGGGATTATTAAAGGCATCCCATTAACAATATGGCGCATCATGCGCTGCAATCCTTTTTCCAAGGGCGGATACGAGCCGGTTCCTGACAAATCAACCCAGAAGCACGATTGACGTCCTCTTATTATTTTGCCAAGCTTGATTCATCCCGCCAAAGGAGGCACTCATGAAAGCGCCCTTTCAACTCTTTATTCACCACGGACTCACCATCCCGCCGTTCATTGGCCCTAAGATTCTCAGCGATAAGCTTTTGTTGCGCATGGTAACTGATTTCTGTGAACAAAATATTCCCGATATTGATGCGAGGTATTTTTTGGTAAACCTTGAACAAGGGCTCCAGGGAATTGTCTCGTCCGGTCGCGGTCCCGAGCCAGCCGTGAATCAACAATCTCGATTTATTCTTGATCGTGGTCAAGTGTATTTACATCGTAAATTTGCCTATCCTCCAAGATCATGTTTGGTTACAGTGTTCTGTGTTGATCTATTTCATCAAAAGTTTGATAGGGTTTATGCGGAAGAATACAATATCCACATCGCCAGCCATTTTACGCATGCAATTGTCGCGATCAATGTCATAGATGGACAATCTGATGAAGGATCGGTCATGGTTGCTGACTTTTAATGACAAGATTTTATGTATCAATCAAAAAGACGCTTACTCAGCGTCTTATTTTTTATGCAGCTCTTAAAGTATCTTTGCCCGCATCTCGTTTACTCCTGAGTGTCCCGGTATCGGTTGATTCGGGGGAGTCGATGTCTAATACACTCATTTCATAACCTGGCTCGTCTTTTTTTACAAATCCCTCAGACGTTGTTTTTACTTCATTCGTTTCTTGGGTGTTCTCTGCTGATGACGTTTTTACCGTTCCTTTTGCGCCAAAGTCGCTTCGAAGAGTTTCCCTTACTCCAGAAGTCGGCACTTCATCTGCAGAACGTAAAGTCTCAGCCCTCGGCTCGCGAGCCTTAGTCTCCTTGATTTCACCAGCCTCATCCTCTAATTCAAATCTTGGTAGCGGATGGCCAATCTCCGATTCCGGGGGCAAATCTTTTTCCCAAGCCTCTCTGTCCTCAACTGCCACTTCATCGCCCCAGACCCAACCTCCATCATCGCCAGCTTCACGAGTCGGAGTAGCATCTTTTTTCGGGAGTCCTTCCATTTTAAATTTTGGCTCTTCTTTAACTGGCGGTTCCCAAACCCGTACATCTTCTTCGTGAGCTACTGGCTGTTCATCTAAGATCATCTTCTGCAGATGTTCGGGAAGGATTTTTGTTTTCGGCGCCTTTCTCGGCTCCGGCTGAAACATTTTTTCATTCATAAGCTTGCTAAGTATTAATCAAATTAAATCAAGTATATTGGTTTTTATTTAGATCTCCGGCAGCACAGGAACATCAAGTAGTTTTAGTTTTGTCGTTTGACCCTTGATAATCTCTATCTCGCTTGGAGAACAATCACATAAATCGGCCATAAGTTTAATCAGTT
>JAHJSR010000117.1 GCA_018830085.1 Patescibacteria group bacterium | reverse complement strand
GTATTATACAAAGCTTGATAACCAACACCTACATTTTGATTGTTTGTTATATTGTAGAGGCTTTGATTACCAATTGCCACGTTGGCGAAGTCATCAGTGCTACTGAACAATGTCTCTTTACCAATTGCCACGTTTGAATTTCCGGTGGTTAAGGAGTGTAGTGAATTGGCACCAAGACTGGAATTATCAAAGCCGGTAGTATTGGCAGTTAACGATTCATGACCGACTGCGGTATTGTCACTACCAGAAGAATCCGTGAATAAAGCCCTGTAACCAATAGCCGTATTACTTGAATTAACGCCTCCACCACTGCTGGAACCCTGTAAAGCTTCATGTCCAAGACTGGTGTTTCTGCTACCGGTTTGATTGTAATAACCAGCCGATTGACCAATGCCAGTGTTAAAACTGCCCGAAGTATTGCTATACAACGCCTCCCAACCAACGGCCATGTTGTCCGAAGCCGTGCTGTTATACAAAGAAGATTCTCCAATAGCGATTAGACGATCTCCGACAAGGTTGCTGTATAAAGACGCTCCACCCATTGAGATGTTGGCATAACCACCTGTGCTGGTATATTGTGAAAATAATCCTATTGCGATGCCGGCATTTTCATTTTGATTATAAAGAGCTTGGTGGCCTATGGCTATGTTGGCTAAAACTGCAGAACCCGAGTTTCGTAATGCTTGATCTCCAAGTGCGACATTCCAGACACCGGTTGAATTGGAATACAAAGCCTCATAACCTACTGCTGTATTTGATGCACCTGTTGTCATACTAAACATTGATTTGGCACCAATTGCTGTGTTTTGATAACCGGTGGTTAGATTTTCCAAAGAACTTACACCTAGCGCTGAGTTGTTATGTCCGGTTGTAATATCTAACATCGAATAATAACCAATGGCGGTATTATTTGAACGTGAGTTAGTACCTCCACTGCCCTGCATTGTGGCATAACCAATGGCAACGTTATTGATACCAGTTGTATTGTAATAATTAGTGCTTCTACCAATACCAACATTACCTGCACCTGTTGAGTTGGAAGCTAGGGCATATTGACCAATACCAATTAAATCATCAGCGCCGTTGGCCAATTGCAAGGCATTGTAACCAATGGCAACACTTCCGGAATTACTTACATTGGCTGTAAGTGCATTTACACCAGCAGCAATATTGTATGAGCCTCCTTGGTTGGCATCCAAAGCATATGAACCGATGGCCACATTAGAACTACCCGTTGTTATGCCATAAAGTGAGTAATAACCTAAAGCAGTATTATTACTGTGACTGTTATTATATGTACCGTATAAAGCGTAAGAACCTAAGGCGGTATTATTAATACCTGATACATTGTTATGAGAAGTCTCAAAACCAATACCAATATTGTCACTACCGGTACTTATGTTTTCCATGGCACCATGTCCTATGGCTAATATACGCGCGCCTGTATTATTGCTACGAGCAGCATTAAAACCAATACCCATGTTGCCATTAATTCGGTTGGTAAATAACGCATCCGTACCAATTGCAACCGATTCGTTTACATAAGCTGCCATGTAAGAAGCATTTTTACCTATAGCAACGTTATCACCACCACGGTTATTGTAGAGAGCCTCGTTACCAATACCAACATTGGCCGTGGTCGTTGAATTTGTATACAAAGTCTGGAAACCAATAGCAACATTTTTAATACCAGTTGTGTTGCTGTTAAGTGCAGTGGAACCAATGGCCGTATTTTCGTAACCAGTGGTAGTTAAACGTAATGCATAGTAACCTAAGCCAGTGTTATCATGTCCGGTTGTAAGTGATGTCAATGATTGGAAACCAATTGCCGAGTTAAAATCTCCACTGATTGCAGATCCTCCATAACCATACATGGATTCTGCTCCAATAGCAGTATTATATGAACCGGTAATATTTGAATAATTACCAAATAATGCTTGTGAACCAACTGCGGTATTTTCTTCACCTGAAGTAACAAACTCTCCAGACTCACTACCGTAAAATGAATTATTGATACCAGAAGTAACATTTTCTCCGGAAAGATAACCAGCAAAAAAGTTTGTTGCCACATTGGTAGTAATACCGCCAATAACAGTTCCTCCTGAATTACGAATTTGAATTAATGGATTGGTAAGTGATTGAGTCGAGTTGGCTCTAACCACAATTTGTGGTGTGTTTTCTGACCCGGTCACTTGGAATTTGCCGACTGGAGCGGACGCATTGATACCAACCCTGCCGTTTGTGCCAACAAAAACTCTTTCGGCACCGGCATCTTGTGCAATCACAAAACTTCCGGCTGAATTTTGACGCAAATTCCATGTTGATCCGCCAATATAGGTAGATGAAGCCCAGACATCATTCCAACGTCTTGAGGATGAACCCAAATCATATGTCAAAGACGTTGTTGGTAGAATGTGACCAGTAGACGATACACCAGCAACACCAATTGCATCATTGGTTATATAACCAACATCGGTAACCTGTTGGAGACTTGGTACACTACTTGCTCCGGTTATCTGCGTTCCATTAACATAAAGATTTGTTGTGGAAACAATGCCTGAGTTGTAAAGATTTGTTGTTGTAACATTACCGATATCTGCAGATGAAGTATACAGGTTTGCCCAGCGATAATCGCTTGAACCTAAGTTGTAAACATTGGTTATAACCGGACCTACACTGCCATTGGAACTTACTAAAAATCCAAGGTTGGTTGAAGTGCCTATGCCAACCGTGCCAGTGTTACTAATGTATAAGAAACTATTAGAGTCACTAAAGTTGCGTATATCCAAAGCCGGTAAATTTTTATCACCGATCACGGTTAATTTCGCACTTGGAGTACTTGATGCGATGCCAACAAAGCCATTATCAGTAATGCTTAATCTTGTTGAACCATCAGTAATAAAATTAAGTTGATTGGTGTCATTTGTACCCAGTACCGCTGTTGCACCAAACTCATTGCCGTTTTGCACAAAATAATTAGCAGGATTAATGTTCTGACCGTTTATATAAAGATTGGTTGTTGACACATATCCTGTAGCTAAAATATTTGTTGAAGTAACATTGGCCACATTTAAACCAAGCCAACGATATGTACTGTTTCCGATGTAATATGTATCTGTTATGTGCGGTAAAAGATCCGAATTAACGCGTCCGGATAATTGAATATCAGACATTGTTGAAGTACCCGCAATTGCTAAAGCGCCATTTGAATAAATACCCCCAGAACCTACATTTAAGCTTCCATTTATATTTAGCTTATTTAAAAACTGACCATCACCCAATACTTGTACACTGCCCAATTGAGCATTGTGGGCAAAAAGTCCATTTGTCTCGATTCCGCCATTATCAATGATCAACAAATTGCCACTAGGCCATGGATTATATCCAAAAAATGTATATCTTCCAGAGCTATAGACGGGTTGAAAGGGATTAGCATAATCCAAAATAACCACAGGATTACTCGGATCGTAAACATCGTAAATAGAGCCATTTCCCAAATATACATATCTTCCACTGCCATGAATTCTTTCTGCATAGGTTGAAAGTGATGTAGTATTTATTATTATTGGATTTAAAACATCAGAAATGTCTACTACTTGTAGAGTTGGTGTTGAATATCCCCCGACACAAGCAAGATAGGCATAATCACCTTGAACATAAATATCAGTGGGATCTATATCCGTACCGAGAGTGAATGTATTAACTAAACTTGGACTTAACGGATTGCTAATATCGGTTATTTGCAGAGAGTCATTACCAGCAAAATTATCATCAGCGGCAAAAATATATTTGCCCTGAATAACCATAGCACCACTATCATCCGAGTCAGAGTAGACTAAACGAGGATTGCTTATGTCTGATAAATCTAAAACATACAACCCTCCATAAGCGGTAACATAAGCATATTGCCCCTGGACAGATACATCAACCGTACC
>JAHJSR010000065.1 GCA_018830085.1 Patescibacteria group bacterium | reverse complement strand
GCAGATAAAATTGCCGGTATGGTAATTTTTTGCATTAACTCAACTTTTTGCGATACCGGAACAGGGTCACTCTCGCCAACAATATGCAACACTTCTTGCAATTCCGGCTCTTCAATTTTTAACTTATCCTCGGGCGACCCGCAACCAACTTCCAAACATCTAACTATTTCACTCTCAACCGAACTGCCTATCGAATTACTGAAACCAACAATAACTTTATCATCAATAAAAGTTGTTGGAACTCCTTGAATATCTTTACCATACGCATCTGACAATTCTCCAAACAATTCAAGGTTTTGTTGATTAGAATAAGTTTCATACTTCTTAATAATCAACTCCGGATATTTTGCCTGCATTCCCTCTAAAAAATTATCCATAGCCGCGCAGTGCGGGCATCCTTGCCCATAAAAAAAGTATAACTCTGTAGGTAATTTTTCTTGTGCATTAGTAACCGATATAAACAAAAAACTGAAAAACAAAACTATCAAAAGTGATAAATACCTCATATTTATTTTATAATCTTAATAGCCTTCCCTTCTATCAAAGCTAAAGACACTTTCTTATAAGCCGAACTTAAAATTCTCTGAAAAGTACTCTGTGATGTCTTCATCTTTTCCGCACAAGTGTTTTGATCCAAATCTTTTACATTTTTCAAACGTAATGCTTCTGCTTCTTCGGCTGTTAATTCGACAATTTCAAGAGTACTCATGGGCACACCTTGAGGTTTAAAAAAAGTAACATGCGGATCAAACCGAATCCTTCTACCTAATCTTGGTCTTGGCATAATTTAATGATTTTACAACAAAATAAGAACAAAGTCTTCAATAACCTTGTTCTTATTTTGTGGGTTACTGATTTTGAGCATTTCCACGACCTTGGCCACGGCCCCTCCCAGCAGCCATACCTTTACCCAAACCCAATCCTTGACCGGTTTTTGGGCTCTCCTGAGGCTTATTGTCAGGATTACACTTACCCATTCCACGACCTGTTTTTGATCCTTGGCCCCTTGGGCCAGTTCCATCTAAATTTGGCATATTACGTTATGTTTAAGAATTATATTATGAATATATACCCATAACTATATCTTGTCAAGCAACTACCACTTGCTTGCGAGTTTGCTATAATACAATAATATGAATATCTTTAAATTCCTATCTCGATCCAAAGAAATTACAGACAAATTCAAACACGCGGAAACATTAGCTAAACAAGGTAATAAGGAACAATCTAAGCAAATAATTAATAATGCCAAACGCAGAATTCACCGCAATATTAGCTGGTTTGATTTCGCCTGGACTGTTTGTTTAATTTATCTATCTACCGTAACCGTCATCCTACTAGGGTATTTTAACATCAAGGGAATTTACCGAAATATTACTATCTGGCCATTTTGGTTATTAATGTTTTGTGGAGTATTTATGATACCTATATTTATAAGAGTAGCCATCGATCAATATAAAACCTTAAAACGGAAAAAATAATTACATGCTATAATCACTTGGATATGGAAAAACCAATACATCAACCACATACACCTGACTCTGCCAAGAATCCGTTTGAACAATCTTTAGAACGTCGTGAAACATTCGAGTTAATGCATCAATTATCAGTACTCAATCAACAATTAATTAAAAAATTCTCAACCACAACAAGAAAGGACTTTAGCTGTAATCCTGACGCAAACAACTCCAAAAGAGTTATCTCCTACCGTGATTACGGTAAAGATGGCTCAAAATTTGTTGAAGAAGTAAATCAAACCAACGATGGCAAAAAAATTAAGTTTAATATTCAAATCATCGCTCCAAGCAAATCCGGTGGAGAATACATAGCATCCTGTATAAGCTATCGAGTTACATTGGCTGATAATTCCAGATACCAAAGTTTTATCATCACTAATCACGGCAAACCGCTTTTGGAGATTAAAGAAATCAATGACAAAGAAACCAAAGGTATGGAGAAAGATGGTCTTCACGTTGAAAACCGCGAACAAACAATGTGGTATGTAGCCTGGTCGAACTTTTTTAATAATCTCACAAGTGACTCCGTCTTTCTAAATGCATTGGAATCATCCAAATTTATATCATCAAACAGTATTCAAAGATTC
>JAHJSR010000064.1 GCA_018830085.1 Patescibacteria group bacterium | reverse complement strand
TGTCTTTGCTTGACGATCTGTTGCTTTTTTATGGGATTAATACTTTTATCTTGTATTAATTGACCAATTTTTTCCCATTCTGATAAGAATTCGCCAATAAACTCCTTTAGACGATCGGCTATGTATCTTTGCTCTAACAAAAAACCCTTCTGCTTTCTAGAGGTTTTTTGGCTAATATCATTATTTACACCCGATTCGGATTTAGCGGAAAATAAATTTTTCATCCAACGACTTATTTCCATGACAATATTATACTCTAATTTGGTTTACTTTTCTATAACAAAAACCCCGGGATTATCCGGGGTGATTGTAATTTATTCTGCGGGTTGGGCCTGTATGGCGTCCTGATTATCTGGATTGCTAATGGTTTGTTCAACCGGTTTGGGGATTTCCGCTGTGGTCGGTTGTCCTTGTCCAGAGATGAGTGATTCGAGATAGGTAATTCTTTGTTTAACCTGCTCGTCTTCTAGATTGGTTTCTTGAACTATTTTGACTTGATCGAGAGCTTCTTGAAGCTTACCCTCCTCTTCATAAAGTGCCGAGAGATACCAACGAGCATTTGCATATTGTGGAGCATCGGCAACGATTTGTTCAAACATCTGCCTGGATTGATCTTTTTGTTCATTACGATAATAGAGGATGGCGAGCTGGAAGGCGACACCAACATCTTTACCATTGCTTAATACTTGCTCAAGTTTGGTAATAGCATCCTGCGTGCGACCCTGTCGCTCATAAACGAGTCCTAGGAAGTAGTGCGCAGCTGCGAAGTCTGCTTTAGCTTGTATGGCACGATTTAAAGATTCTGCTGCTGCTTCTAATTCTTGTTTGATGGTATCTTCTGCCTGCTTTTTAGCATCTTCATCTGTTGACTGTAAAAGGTTTGCTGCTTGATCGGCACGTAAAATGTGAATCTTACCAATTTCAGTACTATAAACCGGATTATTAGGTTCACGCTCGAGTGCTTTTTCAAAGTTAGCAATTGCAAATTCATCAGCACCTTCTACAAATGCGGAAATTGATTGATAAGTAATAGCCATATTCTCCCAGTTATCAACGTTCATTGGATTTATATCACTCGCTAATTTAGCCGTGTCGACCGAAGCAGCCACTATTTGATTAATCTTAGCCGCACCTTCTTGATCTTGGCTCAAAGTCGCAAATTCATTACTTGCCTTAATTAGATATGCCTGTGAAAGGTTGCGGTAGTAAACATCATTAAGACGATTAAGTGCAACTGCCTTGTTGAGATTTTCTATAACATCATCAATAGAACCTGAGTTACGATATGTAATAACAGCATTGGAATAAGCCGCATCAGCTGCCAAACGTTGTCCGGTTAGCCAAATGGTTGATAAAGCTCCAACACTGATTACTATAAATAATACTGAAATAATCACTGTGCTGCGGGAGTTTGCACCAGCATCCCATGTGAAGCTACGTTTTGAGATGAGTGCAGCTAATAATGCTAGCAAGAACCAGAATACGAAATGATGAGCAAAATTATAATTATAGACAAAGGCTAAGAACGCCATTGTTGCCCAACCCACAAAAACTGTTAAGTATGCTTGCCAATCATCGTCATTACGTTCTTTGACTAAATGCATGACACTTTTTGCTACTGCGGAAATCAGTAGGATTATCCAGAGCGCCATACCGACTAAACCAATCATGGCGATCAAGGTAAAGAATGTGCTTATGCCACGCTCAAAACGAATTGTCCAAAATTGAGATAGGTTAACTGCAGGGGAGCGATATTTAGCATAATCATATATCCAAGTTCCAGGACCTGTACCGAAGATCGGAGACTCCTGCAAAACACTCTTAGCGATGTTCCAAGATGCTGTTGTTGAAGGAGAAACTTCTGCTGGCAAATTAAAGTTGATAGGAGTTTTGAATATGAGTAACAAAATAGCAACACAAGCCAGAACTACAGGAACTGCGATACGAGATGGGTGCTGAATCTTCATGGAACGAATTAATGGGATTGCAACCAAGAGGACTAGACCGAATAATGCGGCTGCCCAAACTACCCAGAAATCTACAGCAATCATAACCATCAAAGAAACTAGTAGCGTTGCCCAAACTATAATATGCTCTATGACACTTGCTTTGGCCTTTTTACCAAGAATACATTCACGGTTTTGGCAACCAAATACTGTTAAGGAAGCCGCTAAAATCATTGGTATCACCATGTAGACACCCAAAGCATTTATCGTACCAATTGTATTGAATGATTGCGTCTTACTAAAGTCAGCCATCCAACCAAGGCTGAATACGCCGCTAAGTTGTAGGAATCCATACAAACCAACCAAGAGGGATGAGACTAGAAATGCAAATATATAACGATACAGTTGCTTGGTGGTACCAATGGTATTAACAATCAAGAAGTAAAATAAGACAAAGGCCGCGATGGTTGCAAAAGACCATTGCATTTGTCCAAAGTTACCAACCAAGGAAAGATAAAGGTCTTTGGAAAACAAGCTGGTTATCAACCAACCCAATGCAAATAAAAATACCACTAAATGCAACCAGGCTCTGGATAAAACAAATTTTTTATCTACCAAGGCCTTCCCTAGCCATGCTGTGGTAGCGACTAGAGCTAAGATGATTAGCAGTGTTTGCTTGTTTAACTCAAGAACATCAAGAGTAAAAGGCAAAAAGAATAACGGCACTAATATAATACTGCCATAAAGACAGGTATTGATTACGTATGCCAAAAATTTTGACATTCGTGGTGCAGAGCCTTTTCCGGAATCGGCTGCTGCGATTGCGTTTTGATTGAGCATAAAGTTTTTAAGAATATTTTTAAAAATATAGAAAATTCTTAACAGAATTATAACATAAAATAACTTTAAAAACACGTTTTGTTATAAACAGGTATCACTAAAAAAACTTGTTATTATTTTTTACTAGGAGATAGTTCTGCACTAAGATCTATAACCGCCTCCTTACGACTTGCTAAATCGATGTCAGGACTTGTGTATTTATCAAAACCTGGTTTTTCTATAGTAATGTAATAGACATTGTTGTCAGCGAAAAATCCGTAGCGTCCTTGCTTATCTGTAATTTGAGTTTCTAAAAGTTTATTATATTTTTTATCAAAGACACGCACTATCGCTTGATAAACTGGCTTCTTGGTCTTTGCGTCCAAAACAACACCCCATGGTTTTGCTTTAACAGGTAAAGCGAGTTTACGGAATAGTAAATAGAATCCTAGTTGTACCAAAACTATAGTACCAACCAACCATGAAGGTGAAATAGCAAATGCTGCAAGCGATAGAACTAAACCAGAAATTGCAACGACGTGCTGAATAATGCGTAAAAATCTACGGAAAAGAATCCTTCTTGGTGTTTCTGCATTTTCTAGTGGATCGATTGGTACATTGAGCGCTATAACACCATCTTCATCAAGGGAGATTATTTCACCGTGATAAATCTCTGTAAAATCTATATCATCTGCACGATCAGCAAGATATTGAGTTGGAAAATCATAATGTGGTTTTAAAACCTCTAATCTATAATTACCTTTCTGAACTTTGGTAAAAGTGTATCTGCCTTGTTTATCAGTGACTTTACTTTGTACTGTCAGGTTACTCTCTTTGTGAACAAGACGAACAATGGCAAATTCAATTGGTTGTTTGGTAAGCGAGTTATAAATAACACCCCATTTTCTTTTGCGCAGTCTACCAAAAAGTAAAATCGGCTGAGTAAATAAAAATTGCAAATAGGCTAAAATATTAAACAAAGTAATGGCGGCTGCTGTATTTAAAACAGAAACAACTACCAAGGCAGGAATTGCATAATCTTTGGTAGCAGTAACTAATTCGGGTTCTCGTAAGGATTGTTTTACGCTTACAACAGCGAAACGAATTTGATCTGGTAAATATTGTACAAAGGGAAAGGTTGATGTAACAACTATTGGCTCAGGGTAACGTAAGAGCGGTACTTTATCGCCAAATACATTTTGATCAACAGTGAAATCCTGAGTTCGTTCGGTTGTATAACCATCCTTGGAGATCACGGCGTAGTATTGACCGTTAGGTACAACAAATGCGAAAGATCCATCATTATTACTTTGAATTGGATTATATTGATTGTACAAGGATGGGTTCCAGATTTGCCATGCGCCATTTTCGTAAACATATAAGGTTACCGTTGCATCAGGAATGGGATTATTTTCTTCACCCAATTCAGCTTCGACCACCAAGCCAGGATCCTTAATCTCAAAAGGATCAGCAACGCCAGCTTGCAAGCCATCAGCGAAACTTACTTTTATATCCGTGTAAAACAATCCATTGCTAGGCGCTACAAAAGTGCCTTCATACGAAGTTCCATTTGCGTTTAAAGCCAGTGAATATGTATATCCATTAACAGTTATAAATACAGTGCTAACAGTAGCTCCCAAACCAGTCGTTGGAACAACTGCTAGAACAGATGTACCGCCAAGAACTCCATATACTCCAGCTGAGTTTGGTTGTAAAAGTAAAGTTCCGGCAGCGCCATAATATAAAGCCGTAACGGTTCTACCTGGTATTGTTGGTGGAATCGGAGGTATAACCGGAACAACCGGTGGAGTTGTTGTTGAAGGTATTGTTGGTGGAATCGGAGGAGTGGTTGTGGTAGGAGGGATTGGTGGAGTTGTTGTAGCGGGAGGGACTAAAACTCCGACAGGTGTTGCCGAGGCTAACGCGCCAGAAGCAAAATTACCATTAGAATCATATGCGTAAGCTGCGTAATAATAGGTTACACCGTTGGTTAATCCAGTATGCGTTAAATTTGTTGCCAAGCCATCATAAAGAAAAGAGCCATCAAAAGGACCGGTTGGAAAAGCATCCGTTCTGAACATGAGCTTTACCCCAGCAAAATCCGGTTCGGTGGAATGAGTCCAACTTAATAAATTCTGTGCATCACCAGGCGTGGCTGACAAAGTTATATTACTAGGTGGGGTTGTGTCTGAATTTGTAGTGAATGTATAAATGCTAGAAGTAGCACTTTCCCCTAATAGATCGTGAGAAATAACACGATAATAATAAAGTGTACCTGGCTGAAGCCCTGAAATGGGTACATTGTGATTAAGCACATTACCAGCAATAGTATTCCAGCCTCCCAAAGTTGGAGATGTGCCGTATTCAACTAAAGACGAAGCCGACCTATTAGTATCCCAGACAATTGCCGCAGAAGTATCAGTGATATTGATACTTGCAACATTGGAGATTATTAGCGGAGAAACCGAAAGAGTTGTAAAGGTATAATCAGATGAAGCGGCGGATTGAGCAATTTGATCTACGGACTGAACTCGAAAATGATAGGTTGTATTTGGTGTAAGACCCGTAAGATCCAAGCCATGTGATAAAACGAAAGATCCATTTGAGACTGAATCTCCGTAAGCATTAGTTAAACCATACTGGACCAAAGAGTTAGCTTGTAAATTAGTATCCCAAATCACACGAGCTGAAGTCTGAGTTATATTAATAGCTTGGACATTGCTAATAACGAGAGGCGTGGTACTACCCGACCCTCCACCACTTTGATATACATTTAATGGTAATGAGTTGGATAAAACTCCTGGTAATGAGTTGAATGCAGCGATTTGCCTATTGCCTACAGAAGTTATATCGGAGGCCAAAATATTAGCAGTAACATGAGTACTGCTGACATAGGTGGTTGCGCGATCTGCGCCATCAATACGGATAACCGTTGTGGAAACAAATCCATAGCCATTAACATTGAGAGTAAAAGCTCCGCTATTTAAGAGGACTGACGCTGGGTCAATTGATGTTATCTGTAAGGATGAGGGAACGGTTGCCGAGACTGTTACCGTATCATCATCTAAAATACCAATACCAATAGTAGTGATATCACCAAAGCCACCAGAAATCTGAATTGTATAGCTACCAGCAACAGCGGGATTGGTTAGTTGATTTACACCTCCGGTGGAATTTGTGCCAATAGTTACAACTATATAATTATTTGCCGGCACCGTTCCTAGAACTGCATTTGTTGGTGGTGTTAAAACAATAGAACCACCGCCAACTGAGATGCCCCATACTCCGGCTGCAGCCACAGCTGCATGAGCATCGGAATTTTCTAGACCCGTAACGGCGCCATGAGATATATCAATGTCACCGACTCCAACTGCACCGAATGCAAAAGAAGATAAATTGATGTTAATGGTATCGGTCGGAGAATCTATACCGGTTGGTGTTCTAAATTTAATAGTGTGGTTGGCCGGAGTAGAAATCTTTTGCGAAGAAAGACTATCACTAGCCGGTGTAGCTTGAGCAGCCTGTACAAGATTGGAGCAACTAAATATAACCAAAGCCAAAAGTAGGGCAATGGACTTAAAATAACTTAAGATTTTTGTCTTTGAGATAAGCATTTTTGTTTTTAATTGCGTCTACCGAAAACACTTCTTTGATATTTAGACGCGGCGAGAACCCTGATTGCTCAGGATCCCGGGCTCCATCCAAATATTATTTTTTCTTGTTTAGTGATTTTTTATTGAGAGCTGCATTAACAATAGCTTTATTGTACATCTTCATTCCAAGGATGAATATGGCAAGTAAAACAATCAATATCAACAACATACGCCAGGGAATTACCCAAAAGCTCACAGTTTTAGCTTCAAATGCTTTATTTTGTTCACCATATTTTGCATTTACGGTTGCCGTGTATTTAACAAGTGCAAAATTGCGCCATTCGTTGGTTAGGCCGGCCATAAATCCACCTTCAGCGACATCATTTGATTTTGCCCACCAGGTATTTAATCTACG
>JAHJSR010000063.1 GCA_018830085.1 Patescibacteria group bacterium | reverse complement strand
CTCTCAGTACGTTCAAATTTCTTTTTGCTTGGCTTTCTAGGGGGTATAAAAAATATTTACTTAAAAGACAGAGATTTTCTTGTAGTGGCTTGGTCCAAAAGTCTTTTTATGAAGCAGCGGATTGGATTAATCGTACGGATGTGATTTTTCGCGGTACTGGATACACGCCCATAGAAGTCCAAGAAATTACTTCTCCGGCCGATATAGCTAAAAGTGATGCTTGTGATTGGGTTTGGAATAAGCATTGATATGCCAAGGGCTAAATATAAAACTATCGACAAAGCCCTGCCCAATCTTAAGGTTGGTGATATATTTTTAATACACACAAAAGGTTTTTGGGTTTCAAAATTAGTAAGAAAAACTACGAAGTCATATTGGAGTCATGTGGCCTTGGTTTTTGAAGTAATTCACAACAAAACGGATTATCCGGATGTTTTACTAATCGAGGCATTGGATCGGGGTATCGAAATTCATAGAGTAGAGCATTACCTTAGACATCCAAAAGAATATGATGTTGGTATAAAAAGAATACCCATCTTGACGGATACAGAAAGGGATAGATTTCGTGGATTCTTTTTAGACGCAGTTGACACCCCCTATGATTTTTCTAGATTATTTTCGTATTTTTTAAAAAACTTTGTCCAAAAAATATTTGGGCAAGCAATTACCAATTGGATAACTAAAAAAGTAATAAATATTGATCAGTACATTTGTACAACCTTTGCTCAACGAGCTTTTTACCTTGCGGTACCTAGAGAAAAGCGCGATAAGGTTTTAATGCGAGACGGTGAAGGTTTCAATTTCCTTCTTCAGATGGAAGAAATAACCCCCAGAGATTACGCGATTAGCAAAAATTCTGAGTGGCTATACAACCCACATAAATAATATTTAAAAGTTTATAATTCATCCCCTTGATTTTTTCTTTGTTTTGTGTTTCAGAATAGAGCATGAGGGAGAAGATTTTTAAATTTTTTTACCAGTATAAATTACAATTTACTTTGGCCGGATTTTGTTTGGGTATATTTCTGCATTCTTGTTTTGCTCTTAACACTTTAACTAGTAACATCACAATAGTACTCGCCACTCTTCTTTTTTTACTTTGGCTAATTATACTGCGCTTCAAAAAAATTAAGCCATTTCTTTATGCATTTATTGCAATCATATTAGGAGTGTGGAGATTTGATATCGCAATACCAGCCAATATCAATACTGCCACACAAGATTGTATTCAAGCCAGGGTAATTTCTGTGACTCGTTCTGACTATAATTATCGTATTAGACTCAAAGTTCAAGACGAGAACTATTTACGTGTCAATTCAATAATAACAGCCTACATCGGACGTAATCCACCAATAGGTTCATTGATAGAATTTACCTGTATTCCAAAAATATTTGCTGACGACGATCAATCTGCATACGAAAAAGCACGATTTTTTCATTACTCTCAAGCTAATTGCTCAATAAAAGAATATAAAATAATCAAACAACCCAATATTTTTGATATTAGACAAAAATTATTCGATTGGAGGAATTTTTTAACTCGCCGAATACAAGGGGCGCTTCCGGGTGATTATGGGATTCTTGCCGCGGGTATCCTTTATGGAGAAAGGGGAATGTCCGATCAAGCTGATGAAACATTTCGAAAAGCCGGATTAACACACATTATTGCAGTCTCAGGATCCAATATAACCATTTTAGTAAACATAGTGTTCATTGTTTTCATGGGCTTGGGTTTATATCGTCGCCAGGCATTTTGGTTAACGATTGCCGCCATAATATTTTTCGTAGCCTTTGTAGGATTCTCTGCCTCTGTCGTGCGTGCGGCAATCATGGGTTCTCTGGTTCTTTTGTCTCGTCATTTAGGCCGTTTAACAAATGTATGGCATCTCATGCTTGTATCCGCAGCCATGCTTTGTTTAATAGATCCTTGGCTACTTATGTTTGATGCAGGTTTTGCTTTATCATTCTTAGCTACACTGGGTCTAATAGCTTGGACTCCATTGTTTCAAAAATTTTTTAATTTTTTACCAAAAAATTTTGGTATTCAGGAAGTTGTAACTACAACTCTAGCCGCAAATATAATGACCATCCCATACATCGCATTTATTTTTAGCCGCATGTCTTTAGCGGGGTTAATAACCAATCTAGTTGTTGTTCCTATTGTTCCTTATGCCATGTTGTTCTCTGGCCTTGCTGCAATAGCCGGACCCAACTTTTTAAAACCATTCTCCGCAATGCCTGCATATGGCATTATGAAAATAATTTTCTTTGCTTCTGATATTGCGGAAGTTTTTCCTTGGCTTGATATCCACATAAAAGAATCAAATGCCTACTTTTTATTTGCCACATATGCGATTTTGATTAAAATTTGGTTTACATTGAGCAAAAAAAGTTCATTATCAACAAGAAAAGAGAAGATTTGTCTAAGTGTAATAGACAAAAGCACATATTAGTAAAATTAAATTAATATTTTACTGTAAAAATATATAAAATTTCTGTGAGATAAAATCATTATAAATAAAGTAATTGCTTGAATTGACTAGCGACCTAATTTTCCGGAAACTGTAATTAAGGCTCTCAAGCCCGCACCTCGAAAACCAAAGACCCGAAGCAGCATGATTCTGCAAAAGAAAAGTCACTAGGTTGTCCCACGGAGTAAAAAGGCCGTGACGATAACCCTAAATTGGTACGGTTACTGATTTAGCAAACATGGCTAATCGACTCACTCACGAGGAGGGAGTAAGTCACAAGCATTTCTATAAGTTGTTGCACATCTTTTGCTTAAACTATTTCTACCGTCAGAATCTTTAAACTGTCTCATGATTTGGATATTGGTGTAATAAATAAATGTATAAAATATTTTCGTCAAGTCTCTGCTCGTCATTGAGTAACAGACAGCGCACTAAGATCTAAATCTTATGTATCACGCAAGCCGAGCGTTTGCTGCTTCGGGTAAATTGGTTCTATCAATCAAATATCTAAGCGATGATCACCTGTTTTCCCTCCGCGACGCGTATTGGGGGGAATAGGAGGTTATCATGCAACGTAGTACATTGGACAATCAAAAACACGTTCGTCACAACACTGCTCGCTTGAGCTATCTGCGTATACATACGCCGACAAGCGG
>JAHJSR010000132.1 GCA_018830085.1 Patescibacteria group bacterium | reverse complement strand
CTCGTCACGAAAAGCTGGCCTGCGGCCATTTGGCGTCCATGTTCTTCAGACCGGTTCCCGGTTTCCTATAGTCATAAAGGAGTCAATCCACAGCATGGCTTGATCGTGACCGCTATTGGGGAAACCAGATGACCGAAGCCCGGGCGCCCGGAAAGCGGGCGATCGCAGTGCGCGCCCGGTGGGCGTGCCGCCCGACGGGAGACGGCGCATGAGCGGACACAGCGAAGCGAAACCGGGGCTGGCCACCGGCTCACAGGCCCCGCTCGATGCCGTCCTGTTCGACATGGACGGCGTGATTACCGATACGGCGAAGGCGCACGCTGCCGCCTGGAAGCGTTTGTTCGACGCCTATTTGAAGGCGCGAGCAGACCGTCTGGGCGAAGCATTCGAGCCCTTCCGACCTGAGCGGGACTACCGCCAGCACGTGGACGGCAAGCCGCGCTACGACGGCGTCAAGTGTTTCCTCGCGTCACGCGGGATCGAACTGCCATATGGGAGCGAGGACGACGACCCCGACAAGGAGACCGTATGCGGGCTCGGCAATCGCAAGGACCGCTATTTCCGGGACTGGCTCGATGAGAACCAGGTTACGCCCTATCCGGGCACGCTGAAACTCATCGCAGCGCTTCGCAGCGCAGGTGTCAGGACGGCGGTGTTCTCAGCCAGCCGCAACGCCGAGGCTGTGCTGCGCAACGCCGGCGTGCTCGGGCTGTTCGATGCCAAGGTCGACGGCAGCGACTCGGCGCAGCTGGGCCTTGCTGGCAAGCCCGATCCGGCGATGCTGCGGGAGGCGGCCGCGCGACTGGGTGCGCCGCCCGGGCGCTGCGCGGTTGTCGAGGACGCGATCGCCGGCATCGAGGCCGGGACAAGCGGCGATTTCGGCCTGGTGATCGGGGTTGATCGCGGCGACTATGGCGAGGCGCTGCGCAGGGCCGGCGCGCATCTCGTCGTCCACGACCTGAGCGAACTCGTGCTCACGCCCAGCGGACGCCTGGCCGTCAAGCGGCTCGCCAATCTGCCGTCCGTCTGGGCGCGCGAGGACGAAGTCCGGCAGCGTTTATCGGGAAAGGAACTGGCGGTATTTCTCGATTACGACGGCACACTCACCCCCATTGTCGAAGACCACACGAAGGCGCTGCTGTCCGGGGACATGCGCGATGCGGTACGAGAACTCGGCAAGCGCTGCACCGTAGCCATCGTGAGCGGCCGCGACCTTGAAATGCTGCAAGGCCTGGTCGAACTGGATTCGGTGTTCTACGCGGGCAGCCACGGCTTTGAAATTGCCGGCCCCGATGGCACCCGCGAGCGCCTGGAGAAAGGCACCGAATTTCTGCCCGAACTCGACGAGGCAGAGCACGCATTGCAGGAAAAGCTGGCCGGCATAGCGGGGCATGCCATCGAGCGGAAACGCTTCTCGATTGCGGTGCACTATCGGCAGGTCGCCGACGAGGACATGGGCGAGCTCGAATCGGCCCTTGATACCGTGCTCGCCGACCACCCGAACCTGCAGCGCGGACACGGCAAGAAGGTGTTCGAGCTCCGGCCGGGCATCGACTGGAACAAGGGCCGGGCGGTTCGCTGGCTGCTTGAAAAGCTCGGCCTCAACCGGCCCGATGTCATCCCGCTGTACATCGGCGATGACGTCACCGACGAGGACGCCTTTCGTGCGCTCGCGGGACGCGGTCTGGCCATCGCCGTACGCGATGGCGGCACACGCCAGACCGCGGCGGACTACACGGTGACCGACACGCAGGACGTCAGGCGCGTCATCGGCATGCTGACGGACATTGCAGCCGGCACGAAGCAGACGCCCGGAGCGAAACGATGAAATCGAACGCAAGCGCGGCACACGGGATGAGCGACTGGATGCTCGTCTATGATGCCTACGAGCCGGAGCAGGAGGGCCTGCGCGAAGCTTTGTGCACGCTCGGCAACGGCTACTTCGCGTCCCGCGGCGCCGCCACAGACTCGCCGGCCGACGACGTGCACTATCCGGGCACTTATCTGGCCGGCGGTTACAACCGGCTCACGACCGAGATCGCCGGGCACAAGGTGGAGAACGAGGATCTCGTCAACCTGCCGAACTGGCTGCCGCTGACGTTCAAAATCGACGACGGCGAATGGTTCCGGCTGGATGATGTCGAGATCCTCTCCTATCGCCAGGCGCTGGATCTCAAGGCGGGCCTGATGCATCGCGACCTGCGGTTTCGCGACAGT
>JAHJSR010000062.1 GCA_018830085.1 Patescibacteria group bacterium | reverse complement strand
TTCTTTCCCAAAGGGGCGGGGGAAAGATTATTTGCTTTTCTTAGCAACCTTTTTAGTTGACTTTTTTGTCTCCTTTTTGGCTGCTGTTTTAGTTGTCTTTTCTTCAGCATCTTCTTTAGCAACTTTTTTTGCTTTTTTTGATGCTTTTTCTTCTTTTGGTTCAGGAAGTTCCATGGATTCTACGGTGTGAATCCTGGATGCCTGTTTTAATTTATCGATTTCTTTGATAATCATGTCTAGTTTGACATTCAATTGCTCAAACTGTTCATGGCTCTTATCATCGCGAGCCGGTCTTTCGTTGCGGCTAAAGCGATCATTTCTGCGTTCCGGTCTTGAACCACGATCATCTCCACCACGGAAACACTCGTTACATAAAACCGGTCTATCTCCCGTTGGTCTAAACGGAACTTGGCATTTATCGCCACATTCTGCACAAACTACAGAAAACATTGGCTTATCAAAGCCTCTACCACCACTGTCGCGGCCACCGCGGCCACCTCTATCAAACCTACCTCCACCACCTTGGTTAAAATTTCTCATAATAGCGCCCCTATTAATTTATTGACTTAATCGTTGAACTATACACTATTTTTGGTATTTTGTCAATGTTCTGGCCTTATGGTTGACAATCTCTTAATATTGTCCATAAAATGACCCAGCACCTCGAAAGGAGATACTTTAATGCAAACAACCGTAGCAGACTCGGCTATCAATGTTCTTATCGCGCGTTTTGAGAATGACATGCAGTTTAGTGCTCATTCAACAGCGACTAAAATTAATTGCTCCAATGCAGCTCAATCAATGCTGAGCCTTGGACAAGAGGCACTGCCCAGCATTATCAGATACCTCGAAGCTAATGATACGCTATCTGACGAGTTCGGTATTCGTTCGGCCTGGATTAAACTTCTAAGGATATTTGTAGGCGAGCTTCGTATCAAACACGAAAAGGTGGACGTAAATGATCTCGACGCTTGGCTAAAGATCCTGAAGAAGGGAACAAGCACTCATGCAGCCGGTTAAAGAAATTGATACCATGGAAGAAGATCAAGTGACCGAAGACGAGTCATCTGAACAACAGCTTCTAATTCCCGATGATGTCTCCGAATTGTTACGTTTATTTGAGATGGACATTCGTTGCGGTGAAAACTCTACGTATTACCGCGTGATTACTTCCCCGCACACCGATAAAATACTCAGCTTGGGCAAATCCGGTCTCGGTTTTGTCATCATGCATCTTTTTACGATTTTGGAGGAGGATGAGACAAATATTCATCCAATGGTCTTTGAAGCTTGGCATATAATCATTAGCTTCTTCGCGGATAACCTCAAGGCTGAAGACGCACCGCAGCGCAGTGACCTATTTAGCGATTGGCTCATTTGGGCTGCTAACTTTGTAGGCATTCAATTTGCCAAGGAGCCGGAAGATGAATAAAAGTCAGACTAATTTACAAAGATTCTGGTATCGTTATTGGGGATACGGATCACTTGTTGCAGTCATCATCGTAGCTGGTACACTGGTTTTTGTTGAACAAGCATTTAAAAAAGGTCATTTGGCTATCAATTACGCTGACTACATAGCTACAACTTTGGCTGTGATAATCATTTCTATAATGATAATCAGTTACTTTTACAAACTCTATGTGTTCTATCGCGAGGACAAAAAACTCAAAAACCGCCCCAAGCACTAGGGCGGTTATTTTTTTATAAAGAATTAATTTTTTCCGTTTCCCGAGCCACGTCCCATACCCGCCCCCATCCTACCGCTCTCACTGTCAGATTGTAAAATTTTATTTATTTCATCAGAACTTAAATACTGCGCCTCATAAGATCCGCCGTTTTTTTCTAGTTGTTTTGTAAAGGCGCGCAAATGATTTCTGGATCCGCGAGTTAAATTATTATAAACCTCAATTATATCTTGATTGTCTGTACGTGCGATAGCACTATTTAGATCAAAGATATCCAAGTCTTCTATCGTTGCACCGACAATAAGAGCATCTTGTAATGACACAGAGCCCTTCTTAACCAAGTCATTGTAAAGATTTTGTAAATCTTGATTGGTAAAAACTCCAATAGTCTCATCCTTTACTGGATCTTCCAAGCCATAGCGTTCAATTATATATCTAACTGAATCCGTGTGGGTTTGCTCACTTTGTGCAATATTGGAAAAAATTTGTTGACCCCACTTGTTATAAAGAGAAGTATAAACATCTCGTGCTAATTTTTCTTCTTCCCTCATATACACAAGATCTTCAATTTCTTGGTCACTTAGATTTTGTTTTTCCATTGTGCTAATCACGGGATGCAATGACAAAAAATCGCTTGCATCAACAGTTATTTGGTCACTTTCCGTTACATTTTGGCAACCGGAGGCCAATGAAACTATGGGTAATATCATTAACAGAACGTATATCGTGTATTTCATATTTTTAAATTTTATTTAATGAACAAGGTGATTGTTTGTTGTATTTTATCAGTCAGATAACTTCATATCAAATAGATAAAATCGATCTACTGTATTTATTAATACTTGTAAATATTAAATTTCTTTCATTTCGCCGTTTTATTGACAAAATGATCCTATTCTTATTATATAGCATTGAAGGAGAAGCATATGCCCATCAAAGAATGGCAAAAAGTTCGCACATTGAAGCGTGAAGAATTTCGCAAGGGTTATGCTCGTGAGTTGGATGAGGTGATTACACCTGCTGGCAAAAAAGTAACATATGATGTCATTAGACGAGATCCTTACCCTGTAATAATCGCCATTTTGCCCAATGGAAAAATTCTCTTAGTCAAAGAGCACAAATATCCAACAGGCAAGATCTCCATTGGATTACCCATGGGCGGTTCAGATGGCCAGGATCTTATCATTGCTGCGCGTAGAGAACTTGAGGAGGAGACGAATTACACATCAGATGATTTTGAATACCTTGGTGATTTTGAGCCGAACAATGGTTTTTCTGACGCAACCGGTCATGTGTACTTTACAAAAAATGTTACAAAAGCAACAAACCCGGCTCATGATCCGCTCGATGATGAAGCGATCGAAGTTTTAGAGGTTACCATTTCTGAATTTGAACAGATGATAGCTGATGGCACTATCAAAGACGGACCAACGATAACCGCTTTCTGTATTGCCGAAAAGCAAGGCAAACTTGTTGATCTATAGACCGTCAAAAAAGACGGTTATTTTTTTAATCACCAATATATTTAAATCTGGGCACCATTTCACCATTAATTTCAACATCTTCCATAAACATATGCTTTGGCCTGACCCACAAAGATCGTTCGCCGAACTCTGTTTCATACAGAGCGCGATAGACCACTAATTCTTCCATGGTCTCGCTGTGCCTGGCTAAACCAATCACCTCATAGGGTTTATTTTTGTAATGGAGATACTTTCCTAATTTCATATTTGACAATTTGAACAATAAAACACACTTCTGCCTCCGGATTTTTTTCTTTTGATTGATTGTTTACATTTTACACAAGGTTCACCATCACGTCTAAAAACTTTTAGATATTTTTGAAAACCGCCTATCTCCCCACCCGGTAAACGATAGTCCGAAAATGTTGTCCCGCGATTCTCGATCGCCTTCTTTAATATTTTTACAATAACTTGATGTAATTTTTTAATTTCATCACATGATAAGTTATTAGCCTTCCTTAATGGATGAATACCAGATTCAAACAAACATTCATTTACATAAATATTTCCCAATCCCGAAATCTTGGTTTGATCCAATAAAACTGCCGGCAACAATCTTTTGCTTTGCAAAACAGTCTTTAGGTCGCGCAGGCTAAAGGAAGGGGAGAGCGCATCAACTCCGATTTTCTTTTGTGCTTCAAAAGTTTCAAAGTCTTTCGCGTCCCAAACCTCACAAGTGGCAAAAGTTCTCACATCTGCCAAATGCAAATCCTCACCGCCATCTAATTTTATGGTAAGCCGGCAATATTTTGGTACATCACTCCTTAAAAACATTTGCCCCGTCATCCTAAGATGAATCGCCAAGTAAACATCCGAAGAAAGTTGCAAAATGATATTTTTCCCTCGTCGTGTTACACCAACTATTTTAGATCCTGCTGTTTTATCGCGAAGACAGTCAACATCAATCTCACCAAATAACCTTCGTGTATAATCATAAGTCACCAAATCCAAAATACGTCTACCAACTATCAAATTATGTAAATCAGTTACAATCGACTGAACCTCTGGTCCTTCGGGCATAGTGCTAATTGGTTTGTATATGCTGAACTCTACCCACTTCTCCAGACTCAAGACGAACTTTTATCCCTCGGTGATGTTGTGGCGAGCTTGTTAAAATGTCCTTAACAATACCTTGTGTCATTTCACCGGTTTTTTGATGATGTTTTTGGACAATAACAACCACCGATCCAGGTTTTATGTCTTTTCTTATTGTTCCATCCATATCAGGGAACTATAAAATAGCAATAGGTAAATAGCAAGCTCAATCCTAAAAACTCGAATGTTAATAAATAAGCAGGCCGGTAATATTAGGTTTTAATAAAATACTTTTTAAGTAAAAACAGCAACTCCGGATGAAATTGCTCTCCACCGTCTATCATTTCTTTAATTTCTTGAATTGTAAAAAAATCTACCAAGTCCACGTCATCTTTATTGGGATTAAATGGACCATTGTAATTGGTTTTAAAAACCGTTACAAACTTTTTAAGTTTTTCATTAACTTCATAAAGATCTTTACTAAAAAATTCTATGCCGGCCAATACACCCAATTCCTCCTCAAATTCACGCAACGCACCTTGTACGTAGTCCTCACCGCTCATAACATGACCACCAACGGCAGTTGACCAGGCTCC